>JANOAQ010000316.1:0-5266 GCA_031411195.1 Burkholderiaceae bacterium
CGTCATCACCAGCCTGGGCGCACGGGTCGACATCAACGAGGCCGTGCACGGCTGGGGCGGCGTGGTGCTGCACGACATCATCAACAACCACCACGCCCACAAAGCCATCGAGAAAGGCGCTGACGGCCTGATCGCCGTGGCCGCCGGCGCGGGCGGCCATGCCGGCACCAAGAGCCCGTTTGCTCTGATCCAGGAAATCCGCCAGTGGTTCGACGGCCCGCTGGCGCTGTCGGGCAGCATCGCCACCGGCGATGCGGTGCTGGCCGCCCTGGCCATGGGCGCCGACTTCGCCTACATCGGCTCGGCCTTCATCGCGACTGAAGAAGCGCGCGCCATCGATGCCCACAAGCAGGCCATCGTCGATGCCAATTCGGACGACATCGTCTACAGCAACCTCTTCACCGGCGTGCACGGCAACTACCTCAAGCCGTCGATCCGCAACGCCGGCCTCGACCCCGACAACCTGCCGGTGAGCGACCCGAGCAAGATGAACTTCGGCGGCGACGCCAAGAAGGCCTGGAAAGACATCTGGGGCTGCGGTCAGGGCATCGGCGCCGTCGACAAGGTGCGCACCACGGCCGAGTTTGTCGCCAAGCTCAAGGGCGAATACTTCGCCGCGCGCAAGCGCCTGGGCCTGCAAAGCCTGGCCAGCGCCTGACATGCCCGCCCCCACGTCGCTTCACTCCTGCCCCCCGAGGGGGCGCTCAGCCGCCTTGGGGCGGCCCGGCACCGTCTGAGGGGTACAGCATGCGCCGCCAGGTCCTGCAAAACGCCCGGCCTTTCGACAGCGTGGCCGGCGTGGTCGGTGCGGTGTCGCAGATCCTCATCGAGGATGGCCGCATCGCCGCCATCACTGCCGAACCGGTCGTGGTGGACGATGCCGATGCCATCGACGCTGGTGGCCGCGTGGTGCTGCCCGGGCTGATCGACGCGCATGTGCATGTGGTGGCCGCCTCGCATGATCTGGTGGCGCTGGGCCTGCAGGCGCCTTCGCTGGTGACGGCCCAGGCCAGCGCCATTCTCAAGGACATGCTGCACCGGGGCTTCACCACGGTGCGCGACGCAGGCGGCGCGGATTTCGGCATTCAAGAGGCCGTGGCGCGCGGCCTGTTCGAAGGCCCGCGCCTGCTGATCGCCGGCTTCCCGGTCTGCCAGACTGGTGGCCATGCCGACATGCGGCCCAAGGGCGTGCGCACGCGCGAGATGTTTTGCAGTTGCGCCGGGCTGGGCTTGATCGGCGCCATTGCCGACGGCGTGGGCGAGGTGCGCCGCGCCGTGCGCGAGCAGGTGCGCAACGGCGCCAACCAGATCAAGATCATGGCCGGCGGTGGCATCAGCAGCCCCACCGACCCATTGGAAGGCACGCAGTTCTCGCTTGAAGAACTGCGCGCGGCTTGTGAGGAAGCCGAGGCTGCCAACCTCTACACCATGGCCCATGCCTACTCGCCCCGTGCCATCACCCGCGCGGTGCAGGCGGGGGTGCGCTCCATCGAGCATGGCAACCTGCTCGACGAAGCCAGCGCCCGGGTGATGAAGCAGCACGGCGCCTACCTGGTGCCCACGCTGTCCACCTATGCGGCCCTGGCCGCAGAAGGCGAGCGCCTGGGCTGGAGCACCGACATGCTGGACAAGCTGGCGCGGGTGCGCCACCGCGGCATCGAGGCGGTGCGCATCGCGCGGGCCGAAGGTGTGCCGGTGGTCTTTGGCACCGATTTGCTGGGCCACATGCACGGCCAGCAATCGACCGAGTTCGACCTGCGCCTGCAGGCCATGGGGCCGATTCAAGCCCTGCAAAGCGCCACCATCGACGCCGCCCGCCTGGTGCGGGCCGAAGGCGAGATCGGCCAGCTGGTGGCCGGCGCCCGCGCCGACCTGCTGGTGGTCGATGGCGACCCGACCACCAGCCTGGCCATGCTCACCGCACCCGACACCGGCATCCGCCTGCTGATGCAGGGCGGGCGCACCGTGCGGAGCAGCTTGCCAGGCTGAGTCCCGTCGGCTGGCCACGGAAAAAGGGGCCCCGAGGGGCCCCTTTATGGTTCAGTTGTCGCGATTACTTGATGTTGGTGAACCTAGCGGCCGGCCGGTCATCGGCGCGGTGCAGTGTGGTCACGCCGGTCTTCATGGCCCAGGGGCGCAGCTGGTGGTGCAGGGGGATCACCAGCACCTCGTCACGGGCGCGTTGCAGCGCTTCCTTGATGAGGCCGTTGCGCTTGGCCACGTCGGTCTCGGTCTTCATCGCGTCGTCCAGCTTGTCCAGCTGGGCATCGCTTACGCGGCCGAAGTTGAAGTTGCCATCGGCGCCCGAGGTGCGGGTGCGCACCAGGGACTGCAGGCTGTACTGGGCGTCGAAGGTGGCCACGCCCCAGCCCAGCAAGTAGGCCGAGCTGTCGAAGTTCTGCACCTTGGCGATGAAGGTGGCCATGCCTTCGGCGGCCAGCTTCACCTTGATGCCGATGCGTGCCCACATCGACACCAGGTTCTGGCAGATTTCTTCGTCGTTGACGTAGCGGTTGTTCGGGCAGTTCAGCTGAAACTCGAAGCCGCTGGGATAACCGGCTTCGGCCAGCAGCTTCTTGGCGCGGTCGGTGTCCACCTTGATCGGTGCATCCAGGTCGGCGCTGTGGCCGTTGACGCCCGGCGCCACGATGATGGCCGCCGGCAGCGACAGCCCGCGCATGGTGGCGCGCTTGATGGCTTCGCGGTCGACCGAGATGTTAAGTGCCTCGCGTACCCGCTTGTCCTTGAACGGGTTCTTGCCCTTGACGTCGCTGTACTTCAGCTCGGGGCTGAATTCATCCAGCGCGATGAAGATCGTGCGTACTTCGTGACCATCCACCACCTTGAGCTTGGTGTCGGTGCGCAGGCGGTTCACGTCCTGCGTGGGCAGGTCGGTGACCATGTCCACATCGCCCGACAGCAGGGCAGCCACACGGGTGGCGTCGGCCTTGATCGGGGTGTAGATCACCTCGGTCACATTGCTGGCATTGGCCTTGTCCCACCAATCGGGGTTGGTGCTCATGGTCACGCGCTGGTCAGGCACCCAGTTGGTGATCTTGTAGCCGCCGGTGCCGTTGACATGTCGCGAGGCGTAGTTCTCTTCCTTGGCCTTGTAGTCCTGCACATTGGCGGTCTTGTTCTTGTCCGCCCAGGGCTTGCTCATGATGAAGAAGTCGCCGATGTTGCGCAGCAGCAGCGGGTTCGGGCCGGCCAGGATGAAGTCGACCGTGTGCTCGTCGATCTTCTTGATGTCGGCGATGCCGGCCACGTAGATCGACATCGTGCCCTGCGGCTGCTTGATACGGCCGAACGAAAACACCACGTCGTCGGCCGTGAAGGGCGTGCCGTCGTGGAATTTCACACCGCGGCGCAGGTCGAAGCGCACCTGGGTGGGGCTGATGTAGGTCCACTTGGTGGCCAATGCGGGATCGGGCTCGTACTTGGCGTTGTAGCGGGTCAGGCCCTCGTAGGCGTGCTGCAGGATCGCGTTGGTCGTCGCGTGGTTCTGCGAATGCGGGTCGAGGGTGAGGATGTCATTTTGGGCACCCCAGCGCAGGGTGGTGGCATGTGCCGATGACAGGGCCAGGCCCGCAACGAGCAGGGCGCTGGCCGAGGCCAGCTTCAAGGCAACCTTCAAGTTCATGGAGAAAGCTCCGGTGGATGCGAAAGCGGCATGCTAGAGCCAAGTGCATCAACGGCCCACAGGATGTTCCCGCAGTAGGCACGGGCAGGTGCTGATTTCAGGCCGAGGGCGGCGTCGATGCAGTGGCCTCGGCATCGCAATCACAGCCAGCGCCGGCGGCGATCCAGCGACGGGCCAGGCGGCGCAGCAGCGGCCGCGCGATGGCGGGCAGCCAGGGCCAGACGCGCTCAGGCGCGCTCAGCATGCTGCAGCGGTACTGGCGGGTGTCGCCGGCCCAATGCAGCGCCACGCAAGGGCCGTGGCGGCGCCGGCTGGCCAGTACCCCCAGGGGGCAGGGCTGCCAGGCGCAGCAAACGCCACACCCGTTGCAAGCGGCGCCGGCCGCCGGCTTGGGCGGAGCGTCGGGCTGCAGATAAATGACCGAGGGGCGCATCGGGCCGGGAGTTTGGCGAATCCAGGCCCGAATCTGTCAGGAAAACAGAAGGGTATTGCTTGTCTAATCGCCCCGTTGGCCACCAAAACAGGGGTGTTAAAGTCCCGTGCCATGTAGTAAACAGGTCCTTTCGTGCCCCTTGCTGATCGACAAAGTGTCGTTCGAGACAAACAGCAAGGCGGGTCGCAATCCGCCAACCGGTTGAGCCGGGCCGCGGAAGGTTTTCAACCCATCCGTGCCCTGGAAACCGGGGTAAAAGGTGAGCGAACGATGATGCAGCAACACAGGTCTAACTCGTACCTGTTCGGGGGCAACGCCCCTTATGTCGAAGAGCTTTACGAAGCCTACCTCGACAACCCAGGCAGCGTGCCCGACACCTGGCGCACCTACTTCGACAACCTGCAGAACGTACCGGCCACCGATGGCTCCGAGGCACGCGATGTGGCCCACGCCCCCGTCGTCGAGAGCTTCGCCCAGCGCGCCAAGGCCAATGCCTTCGCCCTGAAGGCCAGCTCGGCCGATCTGGCCGTCGCCCGCAAGCAGGTGCACGTGCAGTCGCTGATCGCCGCCTACCGCAATGTGGGCACCCGCTGGGCCGATCTCGATCCGCTCAAGCGCACCGAGCGCCCCAAGATCCCCGAGCTCGAGCCGGCGTTCTACGACCTGAGCGAGTCCGACATGGACATCACGTTCAGCGCCGCGAACACGTATTTCGGCAAGTCCGAGAACATGAGCCTGCGCGAGATCCTGCAGGCCCTGCGTGAAACCTACTGCGGCACCATCGGCGCCGAGTTCATGCACATCACCGACCAGGCGCAGAAGCGCTGGTGGCAGCAGAAGCTCGAAGCCATCCGGTCCAAGCCCAGTTTCAACGCCGAGCAGAAGAAGCACATCCTGGACCGCCTGACGGCCTCTGAAGGCCTGGAGCGCTACCTGCACACCAAGTACGTTGGGCAGAAGCGTTTTTCGCTCGAAGGCGGTGAAAGCTTCATCGCCGCGATGGACGAGGTGATCCAGCAGGCCGGCATCAAGGGCGTGCAGGAGATCGTCATCGGCATGGCCCACCGCGGCCGCCTGAACGTGCTGGTCAACACCCTGGGCAAGATGCCCAAGGACTTGTTTGCCGAGTTCGACCATACCGCGCCCGAAGAACTGCCCGCCGGCGACGTGAAGTACCACAGGGCTTCAGC
>JANOAQ010000317.1:0-4427 GCA_031411195.1 Burkholderiaceae bacterium
GCACTTCGACGATGTGCGGGTGCCGCAGCGCTACCGCATCGGCGAGGAGGGCATGGGCTTCATGTACCAGATGGAGCAGTTCCAGATCGAGCGCCTGTGGGGCGCGCTGAACTGCGGCGCGATGGCCCAGCGCGCCATCGACCACACGATTGTCTATACAAGAGAGCGCCAGGCCTTCGGCCGCAGCATCCTCGACAACCAATGGGTGCACTACAAGCTGGCCGAACTGCAGACCGAGGTGGAAGCCCTGCGCAGCCTGGCCTGGCGCGGGGTGGAGATGGTGGTACGGGGTGAAGACGCCACCAAGCTGGCCACCATGGCCAAGCTCAAGGCCGGACGCACCATCCGCGAGGTGTCTGACGGCTGCCTGCAGTTCTGGGGTGGCATGGGCTACATGATGGACAGCCCTGTCAGCCGCATCTGGCGCGATGGCCGCCTCACCAGCATCGGCGGCGGTGCCGACGAGGTGATGCTGCAAATCCTCTGCAAGTTCATGGGCACTTACCCGACGGGACGTTGACGCAATGACCTCACCCACGCCATTCAGCAAGATCCTGATCGCCAACCGGGGCGAGATCGCCTTGCGCGTGATGCGCAGCGCGCAGGCCCTGGGCTACCGCACGGTGGCCGTCTACAGCACCGCCGATGCGCAGGCCCGCCATGTGCTGGAGGCCGACCAGGCCGTGTGCATCGGCGAGCCGCTGCCGCGCCAGAGCTACCTCAACATCCCGGCCATCATCGCCGCCGCCAGGCAAAGCGGTGCCGATGCGGTGCACCCCGGCTACGGCTTTCTGGCGGAGAACGAAGACTTTGCCGCCGCTTGCCGCGATGCCGGGTTGGTGTTCATCGGCCCGTCGCCCGAAGCCATCACCGCGATGGGCGACAAGGCTGGCGCCAAGGCGCTGATGGCGGCGGCCGGCGTGCCGGTGATCCCCGGCTACCAGGGCGAGGATCAATCGGCCGAACGGCTGGCCCGGGAGGCCGCCGCCATTGGCTGGCCGGTGATGATCAAGGCCACCTCGGGTGGTGGCGGCCGGGGCATGCGCCGGGTCGACCGCGCCGAGGACTTTGCCGCTGCGCTGCAAAGCGCGCAGAGCGAGGCGCTGGGCGCTTTCGGCAATGCCACGGTGATCCTGGAGCGGGCCTTGATCGCACCGCGCCACATCGAGATCCAGGTGTTTGCCGACCGCCATGGCCATGCCATTCACCTGGGCGAGCGTGATTGCTCGGTGCAGCGCCGCCACCAGAAGGTGATCGAAGAAGCGCCGTCGCCGGCCGTCAACGCCGACCTGCGTGCGCGAATGGGGGCGGTGGCCACCAAGGCCGTGCTGGCCATCGCCTATGAAGGCGCGGGCACGCTCGAATTCCTGCTCGATTCCAAGGGCGACTTCTTCTTCATGGAGATGAACACCCGCCTGCAGGTGGAGCACCCGGTGACCGAAGCCATCACCGGCCTCGATCTGGTCGAGTGGCAGTTGCGCGTGGCCGCCGGCGAGCCTTTGCCGCTGACCCAAGACCAGGTGCGCTACAGCGGCCACGCGATCGAAGTGCGCCTGTGCGCCGAAGACGCGCTGCGCCAGTTCATGCCCCAGAGCGGGCGCATGGTGGCCTGGCAGATGGCCGAAACCGGCCCCGGCGCGTTGCGTGTCGAGCATGCTTTGCGCCCAGGTGATGAGATTGCGCCGTTCTACGACTCGATGATCGCCAAGCTGGTGGCCCATGGCGCCAGCCGCGCCGAGGCGCTGCGCAAGTTGCAGCGCGGCCTGCAAGACACGGTGGCGCTGGGCGTGGCCACCAACCAGGGCTTCTTGTCGCAATGCATCGCCCACCCGGTGTTTGCGGCCGGTGGCGCGACCACGGCTTTCATCGGCGACCACCAAGCCGAGTTGCTGACGCCGCTGGGTGCGGACGGCGACGCCACGCTGCGCCGCCGCGCCGCAGCCCTGGCCGCGCTGCTGCTGCACCACAGCGCCAGCGCGGGGCAGGCCTCGGCCCAGTTGTCGCACCGTTTGCCCACGCTGCAGCGTTTCGAGCTGGACGGGGTGCTGTGCCAGGGCGCCTTGCAGTACGAAGCACCGGGCCGCTACCGCACCCGGCTGCAGGGCGAAGACAGCCAACTGCAGTGGGTCAGCCATGACGGTGACCAGGCGCGGGTACTGATCGACGGCCTGGCCGACAGCGCCGTGTGGCACCGCGATGGCGACAAGCTGCACCTGCGCTTTGCCGGTCGGCCCTGGGCCGTACGCGACTTGAGCCAGGCGGTGGCCACACGCGGCGGCGATGGCGCCAGCGATGGCAAGCTGCGCGCCAGCATGAACGGCCGCGTGGTGGCCGTGCAGGTGGCGGTGGGCGATCTGGTGGCCGCCGGCCAGCCTTTGCTCACGCTAGAAGCCATGAAGATGGAACACGTGCACGCCGCACCCTGCGCCGGCCGGTTGACGGCGCTCAACGTCAGCCTGGGCGAGCAGGTGGCCGCGCACCGCGTGGTGGCTGAAGTGACGGCCGAGGCGCCCGCCGCCGTAGCGCAGGCCTGAGCGGCCGATCGGGCAGCCCAGCGGACGGGGGACGCTTTGCGCTGTGGTGCAGACTGCGCACCATGCCCATCCCTGCAACCGATCTGCTGATCCGTACCGCCAGTCCCGACGAGCGTGTGCCCCTGGGGCGCATGCTCGAGCTCTACCAGCACGACTTGTCCGACCTGTGGGACCAGGACCTGGATGCCCAGGGCGAGTACGGCTACTGGCTCGACGATTTCTGGCAGCGCCCGGGCCACGTGCCCTTCATGGCCACGGTGGCGGGGCGTTATGCCGGTTTTGCCCTGGTGGACGACCGCATGATCTGGCCGGCCGATCCCGACACGCCATCAGCCACACCCACCCGCTGGATGACCCAGTTCTTCGTGCTGCGCAAATACCGCCGGCGCGGGGTGGGTGAGACCCTGGCGCGCCAGGTGTTCGCAGCGCTGCCGGGCCGCTGGCAGGTGGGCCAGATGCCCGGCAATATGCCGGCCCAGGCCTTCTGGCGGCGGGTGATCGGCGAGGTGATGGCCGGGCAGTACCAGGAGCACACCCTCACTGCTGGCCACTGGCAGGGTGTGCTGCAGTGCTTCGACAACAGCGCCACCGCGCCAGGGTGATCAGGGCCGCGTGATGCCCAGCAGTTCCACCTCGAAGTGCAGCGTGGCGTTGGGCGGGATGCTGCTGCGGCCGTTGGGGCCATAGGCGATGGCCGGCGGGCAGGTCAGCTGCGCCATGCCACCCACCTGCAGGCGCTGCACGCCTTCGGTCCAGCACTTGATCACGCGGTTGAGCGGAAACTCGGCCGGCTGGCCGCGCTTGTAGGAGCTGTCGAACTCCTTGCCATCGGGAAAGGTGCCGCGGTAGTGCACCTTCACCGTGTCGGTGGCCTGTGGGTTGGGGCCCTTGCCCTGGCGCACCAGCTTGAAGATCAGGCCGCTGCTGGTGGTGATCACCGCGCCGGCATCGGTGGGGGTAGCGGGCTCGGCGGGGGCCGGGGCGGCTTGGGCCAGGGCCAGGGCCGGGCAAAAGGCCGCGATGCTGGCCATGCGAGCGAGCGTGTGGGTGAGGCGGGACAGTGCGGATGAGGCGGGCATGGGAGGTGGGCGCTTGACGCTGCGGTGGATCGGCCGGTGGCCGGGGAACGGATGATCGCACCCCTGGCGTGGGCCGTTCGTCGTGCCGGCCGGTCGATCCACCCAGCGAAGCTGTTCCCCGGGCGGCAGGTCTTCACGGCATCATCGTTGCGGCTGCCTTGATGGCCTCGCGGATGCGGCCATAGGTGCCGCAGCGGCACATGTTCTCGATGGCGTCGATGTCGGCGTCGGTGGGCGTGCGGGTGCGGCTGAGCAGGTCGACGGCCGCCATGATCTGCCCGGGCTGGCAGAAGCCGCACTGCGGCACGTCACGGTCGAGCCAGGCCTGTTGTACCGGGTGCAGCGTGGTGCCGCCCGGGCCGGAGGCCAGGCCTTCAATGGTGGTGACCTTTTTGTTGCCGATGTCCTTGACCTTGATGGCGCAGGTGCTCACCGCCTTGCCGGCCACCAGGCAGGTGCAGGCCTTGCAGACATTCAGGCCGCAGCCGTACTTGGGGCCGGTGATGCCCAGCTTGTCGCGAAGCACCCACAGCAGGGCCAGGTCATCGGGGGCGTCGACACTGACCGGCTGGCCGTTGACGGTGAAGTTCTGGACGGGCATGGCGGCGCTCCTCAGCGGGGGATGGGGTTGACGACGGGGTTGGGCAGCTGGCCCGGCGGGAAGGGCGTGAAATCCACCGGGAAGTACAGCGGGAACCTGCGTGGCTTCTGCCCCGTGGCGCGGGCCCAGGCATTGGCAATCGCGCCACTGCTGGCCGACAGGCCCACCTCGCCCAGGCCGCCGGTGGCCTCGCCATTGGCCGGCAGGATCAGG
>JANOAQ010000318.1:0-1604 GCA_031411195.1 Burkholderiaceae bacterium
TGCCTGGCGACGGTGTCGTGACCGGTTACGGCATGATCAACGGCCGGCTGGTCTTCGTGTTCTCACAGGATTTCACCGTGTTCGGCGGGTCGCTGTCAGAAGCGCATGCCGAGAAGATCTGCAAGGTGATGGACCAGGCGATGAAGGTCGGCGCCCCGGTGATCGGCTTGAACGACTCGGGCGGTGCGCGCATCCAGGAAGGCGTGGCGTCGCTCGGCGGCTACGCGGAAGTGTTCCAGCGCAACGTGATGGCCTCCGGCGTGGTGCCGCAGATCTCGATGATCATGGGGCCGTGCGCAGGCGGGGCGGTGTATTCGCCGTCGATGACCGACTTCATCTTCATGGTGAAGGACTCGTCGTACATGTTCGTCACCGGCCCGGAAGTCGTGAAGACCGTGACGCACGAGGAAGTCACCGCCGAAGAACTGGGCGGCGCCAGCGCCCACACCACCAAGAGCGGCGTGGCCGACCTGAGCTTCGAGAACGATGTCGAAGCCATCATGATGCTGCGCCGCTTCTACAACTACCTGCCGCTGAACAACCGCGAGAAACCCCCGGTGCGCCCCAGCGGCGACCGCGCCGACCGGCTGGACCTGTCGCTGGATACCCTTGTTCCCGACAACCCCAACAAGCCCTACGACATCAAGGAGCTGATCTTCAAGGTGGTGGATGACGGCGATTTTTTTGAACTGCAGAGCGACTACGCCAAGAACATCGTCATCGGCATGGGCCGCATGGAAGGCCAGACGGTCGGCATCGTGGCCAACAACCCGCAGGTGCTGGCCGGCTGCCTGGACATCAAGAGCAGCATCAAGGCCGCGCGCTTCGTGCGCTTTTGCGATGCCTTCAACATCCCGGTGGTCACCTTTGTCGACGTGCCCGGCTTCATGCCTGGCACCAGCCAGGAGTACGGCGGCATCATCAAGCACGGCGCCAAGCTCTTGTACGCGTATGCCGAGTGCACGGTGCCCAAGGTGACGGTGATCACCCGCAAGGCGTATGGTGGCGCCTACGACGTGATGAGCAGCAAGCACCTGCGCGGCGACGTCAACTTTGCCTGGCCCAATGCCGAGATTGCGGTGATGGGCGCCAAGGGCGCGGTGGAGATCATCTTCCGCGAAGACAAGGGCGACCCCGAGAAACTGGCCGCCCGCGAGGCCGAGTACAAGGCCCGCTTCGCCAATCCCTTCGTGGCCGGCAGCCGAGGCTTCATCGACGACGTGATCCAGCCGCACGAGACGCGCAAGCGCATCTGCCGCTCGCTGGTGATGCTGCGCGACAAGAAGCTCGACAACCCGTGGCGCAAGCACGGCAACATTCCATTGTGAGCCCCAGTGCCCTTGCTCGCTTTCGCTCGCGCGTGCACGACCCCCGAGGGGTGGGTCCTCGGGACCGGCAAAGCCGGATCCCTGCGGCGCGCTAACTAGGCCAGACGCCGTCGGCCGTGGTCGGCCGCCGGATACCGCGCATGCGGTGATAGGAGTCAACATGTTCAAGAAGATACAGATCGCCAACCGCGGTGAAATCGCCTGCCGCGTCATCCTGGCCGCCAGGAAGATGGGCATCGCCACCGTGGCGGTGTACTCCGAGGCCGACCGCGAAGC
>JANOAQ010000319.1:0-1927 GCA_031411195.1 Burkholderiaceae bacterium
ACGGCTTGCTGGCGCTGCAGGCCCACAAGCTGGCGCTGTAGCGCGCGCTCAAGGCTCGGGCTCGGCGTCTGCCTGCAAGGTGCCCGCTGCAGCGCCGGGGGCGCCCGCCAATGCCGGCGCCAACCGCGCCAGTTGCAGGTCTTGCCGCAGGTGCTTGATCTCGGTCCGCAGTGCGTCCATCTGGTGGTGCACGTCGCGCAGGATCTCGCGCTCGATCTGGCGCTCTTCGGCCTCGACCCACTGGGTGGCGATGGCCGCCGTCACCAGCGACAGCACGCCGTAGCCCAGCATGACGACAAACACCGAGAAGATCTTGGACGCAGGCGTGGACGGCACGATGTCGCCATAGCCCACCGTGGCCGCCGTGGTGAAGGCCAGCCACAGCCCGTCGCCCAGGGTGGTGGCGCGAGGCTCCAAAATCCAGAAGCCCAGGCCGCAAAGGCCCAGGATCATGGTTGCCGAAAACAGCAGGTACATCAGCCCGCCCCGGGTGATGAGGTGCTGCAGCGCCCAGACCATGCGCACCAGGGTGAGCAGCGACACCCCCAGGCGCAGGGCCAGCGCACCGGACGACAGGCCGCTGGCGGGCATCAGGGCTGCGGCCAGCAGGCCCAGC
Source organism: Burkholderiaceae bacterium (assembly GCA_031411195.1). Lineage (GTDB taxonomy): Bacteria > Pseudomonadota > Gammaproteobacteria > Burkholderiales > Burkholderiaceae_C > Pseudaquabacterium. The sequence goes on from JANOAQ010000319.1 coordinate 617, forward strand.
ACCAGCAGGACGTCCAGCGGATTGGCGGCCACGTGCCGGGCCAGGTGCCGGCTGCGCCAGCCGGTGTGCACCAGCGCTGCGGCGATCACCGCTGCAGCCAGCGCGTAGGCCGCCACCGCCCAGGCCGATGGCAGGGCTTGCAGCATGTCGAGGTAGAAGGCCGGGATGGTGCCGGTAAGCGCCAGCATCGACGGCCAGCGCCAGCGCTGCTCGACCACGCGCCCACGCACCGAATCTCCCGGCGCGCGGCGCAGGCCCCACAAGGACTGGCGCGTGAAGCGGCGCGAGATTTCGGACATCATCGTGCGCCCAGCGTAGCCGCGCCCCTGCGCCCCAGGCTTGACCGGGATCAAGCCGACATGGGCCTGGCCTAAAGGATGTAGCGCGACAAATCTTCGTTGCGCGAAAGCGCGGCCAATTTGTCATCCACGGCAGTGGCATCGATGCGCACCGTCTGGCCACTGCGGTTGGGTGCGTCGAAGCTCACTTCGTCGAGCAGGCGTTCCATCACCGTGGCCAGGCGGCGGGCGCCGATGTTCTCGGTGCGCTCGTTCACGTCGAAAGCAATCTGAGCCAGCCGGCGGATGCCCTCAGGCACGATCTCCAGCGTCACGCCTTCGGTGGCCAGCAAGGCCTGGTACTGCTTGACCAGGCTGGCGTGGGTGCTGGTCAGGATGGCCTCGAAGTCGTCCACGCTCAGCGAGCCCAGTTCGACGCGAATGGGGAAGCGGCCCTGCAACTCCGGGATCAGGTCGCTCGGCTTGGCCAGATGGAAGGCCCCCGAGGCGATGAACAGGATGTGGTCGGTCTTGACCAGACCGTGCTTGGTAGTGACGGTGGTGCCCTCGACCAGCGGCAGCAGGTCACGCTGCACGCCCTGGCGCGACACTTCGGCGCCGCTGCCTTCGCCGCGCGAGCACACCTTGTCGATCTCGTCGATGAAGACGATGCCGTTGTTCTCGGCATTGGCCAGGGCCTGGTTCTTGATGTCTTCGTCGTTGACCAGCTTGGCTGCTTCTTCTTCGACCAGCGTCTTCACGGCGTCGGCAATCTTCAGCTTGCGCAGTTTCTTCTTCTGCTGGCCCATCTGCGAGAACAGGCCCTTCAGCTGCTCGGCCATCTCTTCCATGCCCGGCGGGCTCATGATCTCGAGCGTGGCCTTCGGGTCGGCGACCTCGATCTCGACTTCCTTGTCGGCGAGCAGGCCCTCGCGCAGGCGCTTGCGCATGACCTGGCGCGCGGTGTTGTCGGGTTCGGTCCGAGGCACGGAGGCCGTCAGCCCGAACTCGCTGGCCGTGCCACGCGCGGGCG
>JANOAQ010000320.1:0-5913 GCA_031411195.1 Burkholderiaceae bacterium
GGTGGCCCAGAAGTACGGCATCGGCCATGTCACCACTGACCTGGCCGACAGCCTGGCGCTGCCCGATCTGGACGCGGTCATCCTGTGCACCCCCACGCAGATGCATGCCAGCCAGACCCTGGCCTGCCTGCAGGCGGGCAAGCATGTGCAGGTGGAAATCCCCCTGTGCGACGTGCTGGCCGATGGTGAGCAGGTGGTTGAACAAGCTGCCAAGCGCGGACTGGTGGCCATGTGCGGCCACACCCGGCGCTTCAACCCCAGCCACCAGTGGGTACACAAGAAGATCAAGGCCGGCGAGTTCAACATCCAGCAGATGGATGTGCAGACCTATTTTTTTCGCCGCAGCAACATGAACGCGCTGGGCCATGCCCGCAGCTGGACCGACCACCTGCTGTGGCACCACGCAGCGCACACGGTCGATCTGTTTGCCTGGCAGTGCGGCAGCCCGATCGTGAAGGCCAACGCAGTGCAAGGCCCCATCCACCCGACGCTGGGCATTGCGATGGACATGAGCCTCCAGCTCAAAGCCGCCAATGGCGCTATCTGCACGCTGAGCCTGAGCTTCAACAACGACGGCCCGCTGGGCACCTTCTTTCGCTACATCGGCGACAGCGGCACCTACCTGGCGCGCTACGACGACCTGTTCAACGGCAAGGACGAGAAGATCGACGTGTCTCAGGTGGCGGTGTCGATGAACGGCATCGAGCTGCAGGACCGCGAGTTCTTTGCCGCCATCCGTGAGGGCCGCCAGCCCAATGGCGGCGTGGCGCAGGTGCTGCCCTGCTACCAGGTGCTGCACCGCCTGGAGCAGCAACTCAAGGTGGGCTGAAGCCACCGCAGCAGCGCCAGCAACAGCCCCATCAGCAGCCCCATCAGCAGCGCCAGAGCAGCCCCATCAGCAGCGCCGGTTTGTGGCATCGCGTGCTGGACGAAGGGTAGGCCAGGCTTGCACTTTCGATGCAGGCTGAGGCAGCATGCCGGCATGCTTCGCCCCCTTGCCGCTGACCGTGCCGGCCGCTCATCCATCCCCAGCTTTTCGCTCTACGGCGATGCGGCGGCGCCGGTTGCCGACATGCTGCACATAGAAAGCATCCAGTCGCGCAGCCGCTTGCACCAATGGGAGATCCAGACCCACCGCCACCAGGGCCTGCACCAGGTGCTTTGGTTGCGCTCGGGGCCAGCCGCCGTTTCCCTGGACGGGCTTCGGCAAGCGGCGACAGGCCCGTTGGTGGTGGCCATTCCACCGGGCGCCGTGCACGGCTTTCGTTTTGCACCCGACAGCGACGGTCAGGTGCTCACGCTCAGCCCGCGCGTCGTGCTCGAAGGTGACCTGGCGGCGGCCGGTGACGCCCTGCGCACCTTGTTTGCCCAGCCCCGCCTGATGCCGGTGCCCGGCACCGAGCTGGCGCGCATCGGTGGCCTGTTCGACGCCCTGTCCGCCGAATTCAACGCGCCTGGCAGCGCCGGCTCGCCCGTGCCGCTGTGGCTGGCACGGGCCGTGTTGTGGCGCCTGGCCCAACTGGCCAAACTGAGCGACCTGGCCACCGGTGCGGCGGCCCGGGGCCAGCAAGCCACCTTTACCCGATTCCTGGTGCTGCTTGAAGCCCACCATGCCGAGCATTGGACGGTGGCGCGTTACGCCGAACACCTGGGCCTCAGCCCGGAGCGACTGAACCGGTTGGTGCGTGTCGAGGCCGGTCGCAGCGCCCTGCAGGCCGTGCATGACCGCCTGGTGCGCGAGGCCTGCCGACGGCTGGTCTATGTGCCGGCGCCCATCTCCCAGATCGCCTTCGGGCTGGGATTCGACGACCCGGCCTACTTCTGCCGCTTCTTCAAGCGCCAGACCGGCGCCAGCCCCAGCAGCTGGCGCCAGGCCCAACAAGGATGCCCCCCCCAAGACGTCGGCCTCGATCGCCCGATTCGCGCGGTTCAATAGCCTGCTTTGCCCACGCCACCGCAAGGATCTCGATGGAACCCATCCCCAACACCACGCCCCGGCAACTGGTACTGCTGTGCGACGGCACCAACAACAACCTCACTGGCCACTGCAACGACACCAATCTGGTGAAGCTGGCCGAGTTGCTGGCCGCCAGCCCCGATGCCCGGCGCCTGTTGTGCTACGACCCCGGCGTTGGCAATCCGGGTGAACTGCCCGGCGCCACCCTGTGGGACGACCTGCAGCGCCGGCTCCAGCGCATCGGCGGCCTGGCCTTCGGTCGGGGCGTTTTCGAGAACATGGCCGAAAGCTACCTGTTCCTGATGCGCAACTACCGGCCGGGCGATGCGATATTCATCTTCGGCTTTTCTCGCGGAGCCTTCACGGCACGCAGCGTGGCGGGACTGATCAATCTGTTCGGCGTCCTGCCGCCCCAACTGGAATCGATGGTGCCCACGCTGCTGCATGTGTACTTCTCCAGCCGCGATGAAGGAGGGGCCTGGAAGGCCATTTCGGCGCAGGTGCTGCGCGTCTTCGGCAGCACGGCGCCCCGGCCCAATGTGCACTTCATCGGTGTGTGGGACACCGTGGCGTCGGTCGGCATGCCGCCGTTCGGCGCGCGGTTCACCGCCTTGCCCCAGCCCGAGGGCAAGCGTTACCTGCACATCCGGCAAGCCTTGGCGCTGGACGAGCACCGCAGGCAGTTCGAGCCCCGCCTGTATGCCCGCAACAACGGTCCTTTCACCACCGCCGACGGCAGCACCGGCAGTCTGGTGCAACTGTGGTTTCCGGGTGCGCATTGCGATGTGGGCGGCGGCTACCTGCCCATTGAATCAGCCTTGTCGGACAACGCCATGGCCTGGCTTGTGAGCGAAGCCGTGGGGCAGGGCCTGCGTCTGAATGACCAGGGCGCACCGCTGGACACCGAGCCCGCCGTGCACCGCGCGATGGCGCGCGTGCTGCAACAAGGCGCAGGCGCAACCCAGGCACAAGCCCACAGCGAGGTGCTGATTACGCCGCTCTGGGCCCTGACCGGCCTGACCGTGCGCGACACAACCCAGGTGCGCCTGGACGACGGCGGCGTGGTGCCACTGCAGGCGGTAGCCCACCAGCCGTCGGGCGGCTCACCGGTCGTGGCCCCCCCGCGCCGGCCCAGGGGGGGCGCGCTGGTACTGCTGCTGACCTTCGTTGTGTTGCCCCTGCTGATGGTCCTGCACGGCGCACGCCTGCTCGGCCTGCCCTTGGGCAGCGTGTCCGATGTCTGGGATGCGCTGCGGCAAGCCGGGCCGGCGCTGCAGGCCAATCTGCAATTGCAATCCTGGCAACTGATGGGCTGGTCGACAGGTCTGGGGCCAGGCCCTTTTCGCCCCGTCTGGGGCGCCTTGGGATGGGACCTGGTATTGATTGCCACCTATGCCTATGCCCTGTCTTGGTGGGTGTCGGGTGCATTTTCCCGGCTGGTGGGTTGGCGACAGGCAGGCGAGGGCGCACGCACCTTCATCACCATGCTGGGCTGGGCTTTGCCTCTGGCGGTGGGCAGCGATCTGGCCGAGAACCTGGCCACGGGCGCCGTGCTGGTCGCCTTCAAGCTGGGCTGGCTGGCACTGGCCGGCGTGCTGCATTGGACCTTGCCGCTGCTGTCGCTGGCCAAGTTGCTCGGGCTGGCGGGCACCCTCGTGCTGGTGGTGGCCGGCCTGCTGCGGCCCTGGCGGCCGCGGCCGGCGGGCCCGCACTGACCAGAAACACAAACACCCCGCAAACCTGGCGGTCTGCGGGGTGCGTTTGCAGCACAAAAACCCGCCGGGTCCAAGACCCGGCAACGCATTCAGGGCTTGCTGCTGCCTTCGGCGTCAGCTTCCTTGCAACTGGGCGAGCACACGAACTGGGCCTTGCCCAGCAAGCGGCGCGACTTCAGCTGGCTGCGTGGGCGGTGCTTGCCACACAGGAAACACGACATCGTGGCGGCGCCGAAAGCGCCAGCCGCGGTGAACGGTGAACCAGGGGTCTTGCTGCGATAACGCAGCCCGTCGGAGTCGATGGAGGTCTTTGTATCGGCTTTGGCCATGGGATTGCGGTGTGGGCGTTGAAGTGGCTTCGCAGGGATCTGCGCGTCACTGCGGCTGGGTAGGGGTACCCGGCCCAGATGCATGCATTATGCCACATCTTTATGATTTAACATAATATACATCGTCGCGCTTTTATTGACCAAGCGTAGTGGTTCGTCCGCTAGCTCGGTCAGCCCCGTCAGCCCCGTCAGCCCCGTCAGCACTGCGAGCCCGGTCCGCCCAATCAAGATGACCCGCTGCCACCAATGCTCCAGAGGCGGCATCGGCCAAGGCAGGCGTCACCACTCCGGCGTCAAAGGCCCGACAGGCGCGGCAGCCACGGGCAATGCAAGCACGGCGGGGGCCGAAGCCGCCACGGGCACGGGTGGCAACGCAGCCATTGACCGCAAGCCATCTGGCAAGCAGACGACCACCAGCTGTGCCTGTTGCAAAGGCGGATCAAAAACGGCGGTGGTCTTGTTCAGCCATCGCTGCATGCGACCATCCACCGCTTCAGGGCGCTGGCCGGCTGAAGCCTGTCTGATGATGTCGCCGCCGCCTATGCACAGCTTCTGCGCTTCACGGCGCAAGGCCAGCAAATCGCTGCCATTCAACTCGTACGCTGGCCGATCAATCTGGCCGGTGGCCATCGGCCGGATCTCCATCTGACTGGCACACCCGCCCATGCTGGCTGCACAGGCTGCCAGAACACCTGCCCACGGCCGCAGCCTACAAGCGGTCGGCCTGTCAGTCACCATGGCCGGCATCGGTGCTGAAGTCATCGGTGACGGTGGCTGCATCGTCAGAATCGCCCGCAGAATCGCCCGAAGACTCGCCCGCAGCAGCGCCATCGAGCATCGGCTTGTCCAAAGGACGGCACACCCGTCGGTGCAGACGCTCGAGTCGTTCAGAGCCCTCGATCTGGGCGATCACCGCCTGCGGATTTAACAGCAGTGCGAAGGGATTGATGGCGCTGGGCAATGTTTGCATGGCAAGTCCTGACTGGCTCGGCCGGGCAGGTTGCCGGCAAAACCAATGTAGGGCGTGCGCCGCGTTCGCTGAAGTCGGTGCAGCGACATGCCGCGTGTCAGCGTTTGGATGACAGTACCGTCGGCGGATCAGGCGCCGGCCTGTCAGGCACCCAAGGGCCAGCAGTCCGAGTTCAGGGCGCCAGTGCTTTCAGTCGCGCCGCCAGGCTTTCACGTCCACCCTGCTGCGCAAAATCAGCCGGGCCCAGGTTCAGGTCATTGCGCAGACGCGTATCGGCACCCTGCTTCAACAGCAGGTCTACCGACGCTTCGCTGCCGTACCTGGCGGCCATCATCAGCGGCGTGGTCCCGTTGGGCGAACGCGCATCGATGCGTGCACCCCGTGTGAGCAACGCCTGCACAGCCTGGGTTTCAGGCCCGGCACAGGCGTAGTGCAGCGGTGTCCAACCTGGTGCTGCGCCCTCGTTGGCGCCCTCGATGCGGGCACCACGGGCCACGAGGCGGTCGATCCACGGGGTGTATCCGCGCAGCGCGGTCATCATCAAGGCGGTTTCGCCGGCGCTGTTGACAAGATCGACACGGGTCTGCGGATGGGCCAGCAACACTTCAGCCACCTTGAACGAACCCTCGCGCTGGCTCAGGTACAGCGGTGTCTGGCCCTTTTCATCCCGCGCGTTCGGGTCGAACCCTCGTTGCAGAAGGCTCTCGACACTACGCGCATCGTCCAGCACCACCGCGCGGAAGAAGTCGTCGTACGCACCTGCCTTTGCGGTAGAAAAGCAAACTGCCAGAAAGAGATAGAACGTATATCGAATGTAGTTTCTCATGGCGCTTCAACGATGGTGGCTGGCGCCTGCAGCTGAAACAGGCGTTCGAAATTGCGGCTGGTGGCCTGGGCCACACCGGCCAGCGTCAGGCCCTTGATGCGCGCCAATTCGGCGGC
>JANOAQ010000321.1:0-2525 GCA_031411195.1 Burkholderiaceae bacterium
CAGCCGCTGGAGAAGCTGATCGGCCAGTCTGGAGACGGTGCCGAGCTCAAGCGGCTGTATGGCGCCATCAAGGATATCGAGAACGAGTCGGTCGCCACCACCAAGGCGGTGATCGCCGCCGTAGACAAGGGCGACACCGCAACCGCGCAGACGCTGCTGTGGTCCAAGGCGAAACCGCAGTACGTGCAATGGTTGGCCTCGATCAACAAACTGATCGATTTCGAAGAAACGCGAGTCCAGGCCTTGAACAAGACCGCGATTGAAGAGGCGGTCGGCTTTCGTGCCGTCATGCTGACCGCGCTTGCGCTTGCGCTGGCGCTTGGCTGCGGCATCGGTCTGGCCTGGGTCATCTCTCGCAGCATCGTCTCCCAGCTGGGTGCCGAGCCGGCTGCGCTGGGCGAAGCGGCCCACCGCGTTGCCGCAGGCGACCTGAGCAGCGTGCCTGGCGCGGCGCATGCCCCTGCCGGCAGCGTGCTGGCGTCCCTGGGGGCAATGCAGGTCGCCCTGGCGCAAGTCGTTGGCCAGGTGCGCCAGGCATCCGAATCGATCGCCACGGGCTCGGCCGAGATCGCCAATGGCAACTCGGACTTGTCTCAGCGCACGGAGATGCAGGCAGGCAACCTGCAGCAGACCGCGGCCACCATGGAGCAACTGGGTACCACGGTTCGCAACAACGCTGACAGTGCCAAGCAGGCCAATCAGCTGGCGCAAAGCGCTTCAGCTGTGGCGGCGCAAGGTGGCGAAGTGGTGGGCAAGGTGGTCACCACGATGCAGGGCATCAACGACAGCAGCCGCAAGATCGGCGACATCATCAGCGTCATCGACGGCATTGCCTTCCAGACCAACATCCTGGCACTGAACGCGGCGGTGGAGGCCGCACGGGCCGGTGAGCAGGGTCGCGGATTTGCCGTCGTGGCGTCCGAAGTGCGCAGCCTGGCCCAGCGCAGCGCCGAGGCAGCCAAGGAGATCAAGACCCTGATCGGCCGCAGCGTCGAGCAGGTGGAGCAGGGCACCGTGCTGGTCGACCAGGCCGGCAAGACCATGGGCGAGATCGTGGGTTCGATCCAGCGCGTGAGCGACATCGTCGCTGAGATCACCTCGGCCACGGTCGAGCAAAGCTCTGGCGTCCGGCAGGTCGGCGAGGCCGTCAGCCAGATGGATCAGGCCACGCAGCAGAACGCTGCGCTCGTGGAAGAAAGCGCTGCCGCTGCCGAGAGCCTGAAGGGCCAGGCACAGCAACTGGTGCAGGCCGTCGCGGTGTTCAAGCTGTCCCATGAAGCGCATGCGGGTGCAGCCTAGGCTGCATAGCCGGCCGCCATCGCGCCCAACCAGCGGCCACCGTGTCAATTTGCGGGAAAGAAACGATTACCCCTGTGACGAGAGCAGGGTCCCGTCGCCCACCGCCAACATGCCAACACTGCCGGTGCCACCGTCGGCTGTGAGCGGCGCCACCAGCCGGCCGTTCTTGGGTTGCACGCCGCCACGCGCACCGGGCGTCACGCTGCCATAGCGCTGGGCGTACACCGGCGGCAAGGTGCGTGCGTCCAGCGGTGCCAGCCACAGGCGCAGCAGGTGGCGGCGGCGCTCGGGCTCGGGCCAGTCGGTGAAGGCGGTGCGGTCGTGCAGCAGGGTGTGGTTGTGCACCAGCTGGAGGTCACCACGCTGCAGCGTCATCAGGAAGTGAAACGCCGGGTCATTGCACAGCTGGTCGAACAGATCGAGGGCCTCGGTCTGTGCGGCGCTCAGGCGCGGGGCCCCGTCGAAGCGCTGGGCGCTGGTGATGTAGGCGCGGTGGTAGATGCCCGACAGCTGCCCGTCAAACCAGTTGAGCACCGGGATGGTGAAGAAGGGTTGCTGCCCCGGCGGCACTTCGCCACGCCGATCGGTGGCCAGGGGTTGCAGCAACAGCGCTGCCAGGTCGGGCCGGCGGCGGCGCAGCGCGTTCCACACCGCAGCGGTGGACACCAGTGCCGAGTGGCCCCCCTCGCGCGCCGTCTGCAGGCACAGCAGGCCCACGATGTCGCAGCTGTCGGTGTGGAAGGTCTGGCGCTCGGCGGTCTGGTAGATGCGCACCTGGGGGTCGTCCGAGCGCAGGCCCAGGTCACGCACATGGCCCAGCACATGGCCCTGCGCGTTCTGGCTGACGGCATGGCCCAGGTGCATGCCCAGCCCGAAGAAGGCCGTGGCCGACAGGCGCAGCGGCCAGCGCTCGACCGGCAAGCCGCGTATCAGCACGAAGCCCCGGCCGCGCAGCACCTGCTCGCGGATGTGGGCCAGGCGCGGCGCCAAGGTGGGCAAAGGGAAATCGGCCGCGCCGAGCGTGGCGATGTCGGCCTGGCTGGCCGCCAGCGGCGCGGCGGCGGCTTCGATCTCATCGACTTCGGCCGGTGACAGCGGCTCGATCCAATCGGTGCTGGCCGCCACATCGGGGCCCAGCCAGACTTGGGGGCCGGTTTGCGCGGGGGGCAGGTCTTGCAGGTTCATCATGGCACTATAGAACCCTGGGTTCGGTCGGCAGGGTCGGG
>JANOAQ010000322.1:0-2091 GCA_031411195.1 Burkholderiaceae bacterium
GATGGCCGAGCAGGGCCGTCTGAAGGTGATCGGGCAGCTCGGCGGCCAGCGCTCGGAGCTGCTCAAGAACGTGCCGGCGGCCAGCGAAGGCCAGGCCCTGAAGAACTTCTCGTACAAGATCTGGACCGGCTACATGGTGCCCAAGGCCACGCCCGAAGACGTGGTCAACCGCCTGCATGCGGCCATCGGAAAGACGCTGCAAGACCCGGCGGTACGTGCCCAGTTGGCGGCGCAGACCCAGGTGGAGTCGGCGCCGATGACCCTGGCTGATTCAACCAGGTTCTACGAAGCCGAAACCGCGCGCTACCGCGCCATCGCCAAGCAGATCAACCTGCAGCCGCAATGACGTAGATTCCAGTCTCCGCAGGAGAGCGCCCCGCCGTCAGCCGGGGCCACCGAAGGCGCAAACTCCCATGAACGCTCAGGTTCCGTACTGCACACACCCATCGCCGTCTGGAGAGACTTCACGCCCGTGAAGCACCGAAGGAGCAAGGCCCCGCGCGCCACGCCGGGCTGAATCTCTCAGGTACCAAGGACAGGGGGAGCGGCCACCGATCAAACACACGCTGTGTGCTTGATCGGCCTCCCTTGTCTTTGGAGTTCTCTCATGAAAGTCATCGTTCTGGGCGCCGGCCTGCTGGGCGTCACCTCGGCCTACTTCCTGCGCCAGCAGGGCCACGAGGTGGTCGTGGTCGACCGCCAGGCGTCGCCTGCGGCCGAAACCAGCTTTGCCAACGGTGGCCAGATCTCGGTCAGCCATGCCGAACCCTGGGCCAACCCGAGTGCGCCGTTCAAGGTCTTGAAGTGGCTGGGCCAGGAAGACGCGCCGCTGCTGTTTCGCATACGTGCCGACATGCGCCAGTGGCTGTGGGGCCTGCAGTTTCTGCGCGAATGCACGCCGGCGCGCACGCGCCACAACATCGGGCAGATCGTGCGGCTGGGCACCTACAGCCGCGACATGCTGCAGCAGTTGCGGCGCGACATCGGCATCGCCTACGACGAGCGCACCCAGGGCATCCTGCACTTCTACACCAGCCAGAAAGAGTTCGACGGGGCCGAAGGCCCGGCCGCGCAGATGCGCGCGCTGGGCTGCGACCGCCGGGTGATCTCAGCCGACGAGGCGGTGAAGCTCGAGCCTGCGCTGCGCCACATCCGCCCGCAACTGGCCGGCGCCACCTACACCGCCGAAGACGAATCGGGCGATGCCAACCAGTTTGCGCGTGCGCTGGTCAAGCGCTGCGTGGCCGACGGGGTGCAGTTCCTGATGAGCCACACCGTGACGGCCCTGCGCGCGGCGGGTGGCCAGATCGACCACGTGGAGGCCACCGACAGCGAAGGCCGCTTCCAGCACCTGCGGGCCGGCGCCTACGTGCTGGCCATGGGCAGCCTCAGCCCCTTGTACGCCCAGCCCCTGGGCATCTCGCTGCCGATCTACCCGGCCAAGGGCTACTCGGTGACGATGCCGGTGAAGGATGCCGCGCTGGCGCACCAGGTGTCGTTGACCGATGACGAGTACAAGCTGGTCTTCTCGCGCCTGGGCGACCGCTTGCGCATTGCCGGCACGGCCGAACTGAACGGCTACGACCGCGACTTGAACCGCGTGCGCTGCGAGGCCATCGTGCAGCGCGTCGAGCAACTGTTTCCCGGTGCGGGTGACAGCAGCCAGGCGCAGTTCTGGACGGGCCTGCGCCCGGCCACGCCCAGCAATGTGCCCATCATCGGGCGTTGCAAGCTGCCCAACCTGTTTCTCAACACGGGGCACGGCACGCTGGGGTGGACGCACTCCTGCGGGTCGGGCAAGAGCATCGCGCGCATCGTCAGTGGCCTGAAGCCCGAGGTGGACTTCGCGTTCGCCCAGGCCTGAAGGCCCGCAGCAAACACTCATTCCATGTGGTACCCGCCATTCACATGGATCACCGCGCCGGTGACAAAGCTGGCCGCGCTGCTGCACAAGAAGCCCACCACGCTGGCAATCTCGGCCGGCTGGCCCAGGCGGCCCAGGGGGGTCTGGCGCACCACGTCGTCGCCGCGTTCGGCCACCAGGCGGTCGGTCATGGGCGTGACGATGACGCCGGGCGAGATGGCGTTGAC
>JANOAQ010000323.1:0-4558 GCA_031411195.1 Burkholderiaceae bacterium
CCTTCGCGGGTGCGAAAGTGGGTGACGCTGACCTTGGTGGCGCCGCTGGCCTTGGTCTTTTGCCAGGCATGGCAGTCCATGCACTTGTTGAAGTTCTTGGTGATCTGGTAGCCGCTGGTGGTGTGCGGGATCAGCGGGGGCTGCTGCACAAAATCGCGGTCGGCCGGGCCATGGTCGCGCTCTTGTCGAAAGGCGCCGGGTACGTTGTCCTGGTTGACGGGCGTGCCCCCGCGCAGGCCCTGCAGCTTGACGGGGGCTTCGGCCGCCTGCACGGTCTGGCTGGCGTTCAGCACGCCCAGCATCAGGGCGCTGGCGGCCAGCAGCAACTTGAAAATGGTCTGGACGCGCATGGTCAATCCCTCTGGGTGGCAAAGCGGTGGGTGAACTGGAAGACTTGCGGCGCGCACACATCGATGCAGCGCCCGCACTGGGTGCAATCGCGGTCGGTGATGACCGGGCCGTGGCCGGCAGTTTCGGCGCCGGGCCGCCCCAAGCCGAACCAGCCCCCTTGGGAGGCGGGCGACGTAGGCGCCCTGGGGGCCTTGTTCTTCAGCGGCAGCACGATGACCTGCGGCTCGGGGCAAACGGCGTAGCAGTCGGCGCAATCGTTGCAGCGGCTGCTGTGGGTGGCGGCCACGCGCAGCAGGCTCTTCTGGCCGATCAGCGCATAGGTGGCGCCCACCGGGCACAGGTGGGCACACCAACCGCGCGGGGCGATCAAGAGGTCGAAGACGAACACCGCCAGCGCCGCACCCCAGGCGACGCTGCCGCCGAAGATGAGCGCGCGCTGGGTCAGCGATACCGGGTTGACCGCCTCCCACACCGCCTGGCCGGTGACGGCGCTGGCCAGCAGCACGGCGCCCAGCAGCCAGTAGCGCAAGCCACCTCGGGGGGCGCGGCCGGTGGTGATCCTGAGCCGGCGGCGCAGCCAGGCGGCGGCATCGGTGGCCACGTTCACCGGACACACCCAACTGCAGAAGCCCCGCCCGCCGACAACGGCATAAAACCCCACGACGATGGCCGCACCCAGCAGGGCGCTGGCCTGTGGCCAGTGGCGCGTGGCCAGCACCTGCGCCAGCACGAAGGGGTCGGTCAGTGGCAGCACGCCCAGCGTCAAGCTGGCTGACAGGTTGCCCTTGACGATCCACACGCCTGCCAGCGGGCCGAGCAGAAACAAGGCCAGTACGCCCAGCTGCGACGAGCGGCGCAGCAGCAAGAAGCAGTGGGCCCGCCACCAGCCCAGGGCCCGAACGGCCGCCCGGCCGGGCGCCTGCGAGGCGGCCGATCGGCGGGCACCAAAGCTGCGGCTGATCACGGCCGGTTCGCTCACCGTGCACCTGCGGCGGGGTGGGCGGCGTTGGCCGATGCAGCGGCCGCCGGGTCGTAGGCCTGGCGGCCCGAACGCAGCGGCACCAGATCCCCCGGTACTGGCTGCGCCGGCAGGTTCTGAACGGGGGCGTCGAAGTGCGGCCGCCCGCCCTGGTTGGCCGCGTCCCAGCCCTTGCGGTAGTGGTGGCCCAGTTCGCCGCGTGCGATGGAGGCGGGCAGCACCTTGATGGCGGCTTGTTCGAGCACGCAGCTGCGCTCGCATTTGCCGCAGCCGGTGCAGGCCTCGGCGTGCACGGTGGGCAGCAGCATGGCGTGCCGGTCGCTGCGCGGGTTGCTCACCTTCTCCAGCGTGATGGCCTGGTCGATCACCGGGCACACGCGGTAGCAAACGTCGCAGCGCAGGCCCAGGAAGTTCAGGCAGTTCTCCTGGTCGATCAGCACCGCCACGCCCATGCGGGCCTGGGTGATGTCGGTCAGGGCCGGGTCGAGCGCGCCAGTGGGGCAGGCCTTGACGCAGGGCAGGCCTTCGCACATTTCGCAAGGGATCTCACGCGCCACGAAATACGGCGTGCCGATGGCCACATCGCGGGCGATGCCGCTGCCGCCTGTGGACAGCAACAGGTTCTGCGGCGGGCAATCACGCACGCACAGGCCGCAGCGAACGCAGGCGCCCAGAAAGGCGTCCTCGGCAAGCGCACCCGGTGGCCGCAGCGCCTGCGCCGGCCGAGCCAGGGCGGGCCGGCCGAGCAGCACCGCACCAGCGGCGATGAGCCCGGCGGTGGTGGCGGTGGCGGCGCCTTGCAGCACCTGGCGTCTGTTCAATGACACGGCAGTGCAGCCAGGGTCAGACTCGCACGACCTTGACGGCGCACTTCTTGAAGTCGGTCTCTTTGGAGATCGGGCAGGTGGCATCCAGCGTGAGCTTGTTGACCAGGCGGCCTTCGTCGAAGAAGGGCACGAACACCAGGCCGCGGGGCACCTTGTTGCGGCCCTTGGTTTCGACCGCCAGCGTGATCTCGCCGCGGCGCGAGGCCACCTTGACCTGCATGCCGCGCTGGATGCCGCGGTCCTTGGCATCGTCGGGGTGCATGAAGACCACCGCTTCGGGCACGGCGCGGTGCAGTTCAGGCACCCGGCGCGTCATGCTGCCGGTATGCCAATGCTCCAGCACGCGGCCGGTGGACATCCACAGGTCGAACTCCTTGTCAGGGGCTTCGGCCGGCGGCTGGTAGGGCAGGGCAAAGATGTTGGCCTTGCCGTCCTTGTGGCCGTAGAACTTCACGCCCTCGCCCTTCTTCACGTACGGGTCGTAGCCCTCGCGAAAGCGCCACAGGGTTTCCTTGCCATCGACCACCGGCCAGCGCAGGCCGCGCACCTCGTGGTAGACGTCGAACGCGGCCAGGTCGTGGCCGTGGCCTCGGCCGAATTCGGCGTATTCCTCGAACAGGCCCTTCTGCACGTAGAAGCCGTAAGCCTTGCTCTCGTCGTTGGTGTAATCCTTGATGTACTTGCCGTTGACCTTGGTCAGGTCGGCCAGCGGGTACTTGTTGACCTTGCCGTTCTTGAACAGCACGTCGAACAAGGTCTTGCCCTTGAGCTCGGGTTTCTTGGCGATCAACTCGGCGGGCCACACCTCCTCGATCTTGAAGCGCTTGCTGAACTCCATCATCTGCCACAGGTCGGAGCGGGCCTGGCCCGGTGCGCTGACCTGCTGGCGCCACACCTGCGTGCGGCGCTCGGCATTGCCGAAGGCGCCTTCCTTCTCCACCCACATCGCGGCCGGCAAAATCAGGTCGGCGGCCATGGCGCTGACGGTGGGGTAGGGGTCGCTCACCACGATGAAGGTGGCGGGATTGCGCCAGCCCGGGTAGATCTCTTCGTTGATGTTGGGCCCGGCCTGCATGTTGTTGTTGGTGGTGACCCAATAACACTTGAGCTTGCCGTCTTTCAGCGCGCGGCTCTGGGCCACCGCGTGCAGGCCGATCTTGTCGGGGATGGTGCCGTCGGGCAGGCCCCAGATTTCTTCGCTGTGCTTGCGGTGCTCGGGGTTGGTCACCACCATGTCGGCGGGCAGGCGGTGGGCAAAGGTGCCCACTTCGCGTGCGGTGCCGCAGGCGCTGGGCTGGCCCGTCAGGCTGAAGGGGCTGTTGCCCGGCTGGCTGATCTTGCCGGTGAGCAGGTGGATGTTGTAGACCATGTTGTTGGCCCACGTGCCCCGGGTGTGCTGGTTGAAGCCCATGGTCCACAGGCTCATCACCTTCACCTTGGGGTCGGCGTAGAGCTTGGCCAGGGCTTCGAGCTTGGCCACCGGCACGCCCGACAGCGCGCTGACCTTCTCGGCCGTGTACTCGCTGACGAACTTGGCAAAGTCTTCGAAGGTGATGGGCTTCGAATCATTGGGGTTGGCCTTGGGCTTGCCATCGGCGCCGGGGTAGCCATTGGCGGTGGCGTCTTTTTCCAGCACGTGGCCGGGGCGCAGGCCGTAGCCGATGTCGGTGGCGCCCTGCTTGAAGTTGACGTTCTTCTTGACGAAGTCGGTGTTCACCGCCTTGTGGCTGATGATGTAGTGGGCGATGTAGTTCAGGATCGCCAGATCGGTCTGCGGCTTGAAGATCAGCCCCTGGTCGGCCAGGTCGAAGCTGCGGTGCTCGAAGGTGGACAGCACCGCCACCTGCACATGCGGGTTGCTCAGGCGCCGGTCGGTGATGCGGCTCCACAGCACCGGATGCATCTCGGCCATGTTGCTGCCCCACAGCACAAAGGCATCGGCCTGCTCGATGTCGTCGTAGCAGCCCATGGGCTCGTCGATGCCAAAGGTGCGCATGAAGCCGGTGACCGCGCTGGCCATGCAGTGGCGCGCATTCGGGTCGAGGTTGTTGCTGCGAAAGCCAGCCTTCCACAGCTTGACGGCGGCGTAGCCTTCCCACACCGTCCACTGGCCCGAGCCGAACATCGCGATGCCGGTGGGGCCGTCGGTCTTGAGCGTGTCTTTCCACTTGGCCGCCATCACATCGAAGGCCTCGTCCCAGCTCACCGGCACGAAGTCGCCACTCTTGTCGTACCGGCCGTCCTTCTTGCGCAGCAGCGGCGTGGTGATTACGCCCGGAAGGGGGGTCTAAAGGGCGGCAGGGCCCGCGCCGACAGCATGACGGCCGAACGGCGTAAGGAAATAGCCCAGAAGGCTGCCAAAGCTAGATGGCGAGAGCCTTCTGACGTTTGACCGAAAACC
>JANOAQ010000324.1:0-3882 GCA_031411195.1 Burkholderiaceae bacterium
CCCTTGCGCAACTTCGTGGTGGCCGCCACCCGGGCGGTGTCGCTCGAAACGCGCGAAGCCGAACTGCTGGCCACCCTCCAGCCGCTGCTGGCCACCCTGGTCGCCCGCGACGATTGGCTGCCCGATGCGTTGGCCCAGCCGCACCCGCAGTTCTACCGCCAGTATTTGCTGCATGCCGATCCGCTGGAGCGGTTTTCGGTCGTCAGCTTCGTCTGGGGCCCCGGCCAGCAGACGCCGGTGCACGACCACACCGTGTGGGGCCTGATCGGCATGCTGCGCGGCGAAGAAACCGCCCAGCCCTACGGCCCCGACGCCCAGGGCCGCCTGGTGCCGCAGGGCCCGGCCACCACCCTGCGCCCCGGCCAGGTGCAAGCCGTGTCGCCCACCCTGGGTGATGTGCACCAGGTCAGCAACGCGGTGGCCGAGTGCACGTCCATCAGCATCCACGTCTACGGCGCCAACATCGGCGCGGTGAACCGCTGGGTGTATGCGCCCGATGGCAGCCGCAAGCCCTTCGTTTCGGGCTATTCCAACGAGTGGGTGCCCAATCTGTGGGATCGGTCGAAGGAGGTCGCCGCATGAGCGAGCCACTGCCGACCCTGACGCCGGCGCAAGTGCGCCAGCACCTGCTGGAGCGACGCGAGATCGCGCTGATCGACGTGCGCGAAGAAGACCCGTATGCCCAGGCCCACCCGCTGTTTGCGGTGCAATTGGGCGCGGCCCGCATCGAGTTGGACGCACCCTGGCGCCTGCCCCGGCGCGATGTGACCATCGTGGTCTACGACAACGGCGAAGGCCAGGCGGTGCCCTCGGTGCGCAAGCTGCAGGGCCTGGGCTACACCCACGTGCACCTGTTGGCGCAGGATGGATTGCCCGGTACCAGTGGCCTGGCCGCCTGGTCCGCCAGCGGTGGCGAGCTGTTTCGAGATGTCAACGTGCCCAGCAAATCGTTTGGCGAGCTGGTCGAGCACGAGCGCCACACGCCCTCGCTGCCGGCCGAAGACGTCAAGGCCCTGCTCGACAGTGGCGCCGACGTGGTGGTGCTCGATGCCCGCCGCTTCGACGAATACCAGACCATGTGCATCCCCGGCGGCACCAGCGTGCCCGGGGCCGAGCTGGCTCTGCGGGTGCGCGATCTGGCGCCCAACCCGGCCACGCGGGTCATCGTCAACTGCGCCGGCCGCACGCGCAGCATCATCGGCGCGCAAAGCCTGGTCAACGCCGGCATTCCCAACCCGGTGAGCGCGCTGCGCAACGGCACCATCGGCTGGGTTTTGGCCGGCCTGAAGCTCGACCACGGTCAGCAGCGGCGCTTTGGTGCCGTCAGCTCCGAAGCCCTGGCGGCCGCCCGCAGCGCCGCACAAACCCTGGCCGACCGCGCCGGCGCCATCCGCCTGGATGCTACCGCCCTGGCCGCCTGGGTGGCCGATGGCGGCCGCACCCTTTATCGCTGGGATGTGCGCACGCCCGAGGAATACGCCGCCGGTCACCTGCCCGGCTTCGGCAGTGCGCCCGGTGGGCAACTGGTGCAGGAAACCGATGTGTGCGCCGCCGTGCGTGGTGCCCGCATCGCCCTGGCCGATGGCGGCCCCGGCAGCGACGGCGTGCGTGCCGCGATGACGGCGCACTGGCTGGCCCAGCTGGGCTGGCAGGTGGGCTGGTTGACCGACAACACGCCCGAGCAGCACACGGCCCAGGGCCCCTGGCGGCCGCCACACGCGCCGCTGCCCGTGGTGCCGGTGCTGCCACCGCAGGTGCTGGCCACCCGCCTGGCGGCGGGCCGCACCGTGCTGCTGGACTTGGGCGCCAGCGCCCAGCACGTGAAAGGCCACATCCCCGGCGCACGGTGGGTGTTGCGCACCGACCTGCCGACCGTGCTGGGCAAGCTGCCCGCCGCCGACCGCATCGTGCTGACCTGCGGTGACGGCCGCCTGTCCCGCCTGGCTGCGGCCGATCTGCACCGTTACACGGCCAAGCCGCTGGCGGTGCTGGACGGTGGTACACCCGCCTGGGTGGCCGCCGGGCTGCCGCTGGAGGCGGGTGACGCAGGCCGCCTGAGTGAGCGCATCGACCGCTACCGCCGGCCCTACGAGGGCACCGACGCCCCGCGCGAGGCCATGCAGGCCTACCTCGATTGGGAGTTCGGCCTGGTGGCCCAGCTGGGCCGCGACGGCACCCACCACTTCACGGTGCTGCCCGCCGCGTAATCGGCCCTTGCATCGGCCAATTCATCGGCCGTTCCACCAACGGTTCCACCAGCGGGCAACGGTTCGACGGCTGCCCTCGATGGCGCTTCAGCGCGGCTTGGCGTAGCCGGCCGCGATCCAGGCCAGCGCGCTGGCACGCTGCAACTTGAAGCCGGCCGACACCTGCACCCGGCCCAGGCAGTCGCCGCCGGCATCGTGGGCGGCCAGGATGGCATGCGGCGCGTCGTCGTCGGGCACGATGTCCAGCGTCACGGTGATGCGTTGGCCGTCGGCATCCACTGTGATGTCGCGGTGCAACTGGGCGTGCAGTTGCTGCTCGTGCCGGCGCAGCACCTCGGCGGCGGTCTTCACCAGGGTGTTGAAGGCGTTGGTGTCCAGCGGCTTGGGGTTCTTCTTGTCGCGGCCCATGGTCCAGGGGCCCACCAGGGCCGGCTCGGATTTGCCGTCCAGCGTCATGGCCACGGCCCAGCCGTCGTCGTCTTCGTTCTTGATGACCTTGGCCGTCCAGCCGTTGTCGCGCCAGAGGCGAGGCTGGTGAAGGGGTTCGGTGTCGGCTGGGGTGTCGTCGTCTGCGTGCATGCCCCATTGTCCGTCGCGCCGTCGGGCCGTCGGGTCGTCAGATCGTCGGGCCGGATCGCTCCAGCCCGAGGTCAGGCAGCCGCCGCCACGGTCGCGCCTGCGATGCCATGGCGCAGCAGGGCCGCAGCGATGAAGCCGCTGGCCTTGGCTTGTTCGACGAAGGCCCGCAAAACGGCTGCCGCTGCGTCGCCCCGGCCGGCGGGCAGGCCCATGGCCTGCTCGATCACCATGAATCGGCCTGGCAGCACCCGCAATCCGGGCAGGCGCCGGGCATCGGCCTCCAGCTGCTGGCGCACACCGGCGGCCACATCGGCGCCCTCGGCCAGGAAGGTGTCCACCACCCGTGGCGAAGTGGGCGCGCGTTCGAGCCGGGCCGCTTTGAGGGTGCGGCTCAGGTACAGGTCGTAGGCGCTGGCCAGGCCCACCATCACCCGTGTGCCGGCACGATCAACCTGCTCATTGGCGGTGATGGGCGAGGCCGCTCGCACCAGGTAGGAGCCTTCGATCTGCAGGTAGGGCGCGCTGAAACGGATGCCGTCGCTGCGCAGTGGATCGACGGCGAAAAAGCCGATGTCGGACTGCGCAGCCCGCACCCGGGCCACCGACTGGCCAGCCGACTCCACCACATCCAGCGCCAATGGCAGGCCCAGGTGATCGGCCAGCAACTGGGCCAGGTCGATTGAAACGCCGGCCACGCCGCCCGGGGCGCCGGCCATGCGGTTGGCCAGGATGGGGTTGCCCAGGTTGATGCAGGCGCGCAGCGTGCCGCCGGGCGCCATTGCGCGCGCCAGACCCGGCTCGGGTCGGGGCAGGGCGGCCGGTTGTGCCACTGGCGCGCTGGCGCAACCGGCCAGGGTCCACCCTGCAGCGCTGGCCAGGCCCATCAATGCGTGGCGACGGTCGATGGCGGCAGGCATGTCGGACTCCGTGGGGGCTTGGGCGTTTGGTTCGGTCCAGGCAACTGGGCCGATCCGCCCCTGATTGTGGGGCCAGCCTGGCCCGCGCGGGCATCGGCGCCGGTATCAGCGCCGGTATCAGCGCCGGTATCAGCGCCGGTATCAGCGCCGATATCAGCGCGGCGCCGCTCATCGACTGG
>JANOAQ010000325.1:0-1781 GCA_031411195.1 Burkholderiaceae bacterium
CACCACAGCAAAGCCGCGGCCTTGCTCGCCAGCGCGGGCGGCTTCGACGGCCGCGTTCAGTGCCAGGATGTTGGTCTGGAAAGCGATGCCGTCGATGGTGCCGATGATGTCGGCAATGCGCTTGCTGGAGGTGTTGATCTCGTTCATGGTGCTCACCACCTGGCTGACCACCTGGCCACCGCGCTGGGCCACGGCCGAGGCACTGCTGGCGAGCTGGTTGGCCTGGGCGGCGGCGTCGGCGCTCTGGCGCACATTGCTGGTGAGTTGCTCGATGGAGCCGGCGGTCTGCTGCAGGTTGCTGGCCGCCTGCTCGGTGCGCTGGCTCAGGTCGGTGTTGCCGCTGGCCACTTCGGCGCTGGCCACCTGGATCGATTCGGCCGACTGGCGGACCTGGCCGACGATGGTTCGCAGGTTGTCTTGCATGGCGTCCAGGGCCTTGAGCAGCCGGGCCGATTCGTCGGCACCGCTGTCATTCACGGGTGTGGACAGGTCGCCGGTGGCAATGCGTTCGGCCAGTCGGCGTGCGGTGTCGATCGGGTTGCAGATCGAGCGCATGTTCAGCAGCGTCAGCGGCGCCACCAACATCACCGCCAGCAAGAGCGTCAGGCCCGAGAGCCAGAAGCATTGCCGCACCGTGGAGGCCGACTCGGCCAGGTATTGATCCTTCACGGTCTGCAGCAACTTGTTCAGATCGGTGATGACCGCTTCGGCCGCATGTGCATGCATCTTGGCCTTGGCGATGGCTGCGGTGGCGGCAATGGCGCTGTCGGCGGTGCCGTCCAGTTGCGCAAATGCCGGCTTGGCATGGTCGGCATAGGCCTTCAAGGGGACAAACAGCCGCTCAGCGGCGTTGGACACGTCACCCTTGCTGGCGGCGGCCAGTGCCTTGGTCTGGCTGAGGCTGCGATCGGAAACTTCAAGCCACTTGGTGCGGTACTTGGCAATGGCCACCGGGTCGGTGGCATTGAGCAGCATGTCCTTTTCGTAGCGGCGTGCATCGGCCAGCGCCGAGTCCACGCTGTCCAGCAGGGTGGCGTGGGCGTAGGTGCCGTTGACAAAGCCGTCCGAGGCCGCACTCACCCGGCTCAGGCCCCAAAGGCCGGTGCCACCCACCAGGCACAGCAGGCCGAGCACCATGACGATCGCGCCCCACATGCGAAAGCGGATGGAAAAATTTCGAAGGCTGTTGGTCATGCAGTAACTCCAGGGGGGTCTTGTCGGCAAACGCCGGGGTCAGACCATGCAACCGGGGCCGTACTGCGTGATCGGCCCGCGCGTGGTGCGCGTTGGGGGTTCGGGGTTGCTCAGTGGCGGCTGCGCCGCACCAGCGTGCCGATGTCCAGGATGAGCGCCACGCGGCCATCACCCATGATGGTGGCGCCGCTCACATCGGGCACCTTGCGGTAGTTGGCTTCCAGGTTCTTGACCACCACCTGCTGCTGTCCGAGCAGTTCGTCCACCAGCAGGGCCACCCGCTGGCCTTCGGCTTCGACCACCACCATGATGTTGCTGACGTTCTCGAAGTCGAAGCGCGGCACCTCGAAGACCTTCTCGAGGTCGATCACAGGCATGTATTCCTTGCGCACTTCCACCACGCGGCCGGTGCCGCCGATGGTCTTGATCATGTCGGGCTTGACCTGGAACGACTCGACCACGCTGCCCAGCGGCAGGATGTAGCACTCGTCGCCCACGCCCACGCTCATGCCGTCCATGATCGCCAGGGTCAGCGGCAGCCGCACCTTCACGCTCATGCCGTAGCCTTCGGCCGAATCGATGTCGAC
>JANOAQ010000326.1:0-4607 GCA_031411195.1 Burkholderiaceae bacterium
CTCAAACAGGATGGGCAGCATGTTCAGCCGAGGTCAGGTGCCAATGTCACCGTCGAGGTAAAACCACTGGCCGCCTTCGCGCACGAAGCGGCTGGTTTCGTGCAGGCGGTGCGCCCGCCCGCCCAGCTTGCTGCGAGCGACGAATTCAACCACCGCCGCGTCGGCCCCCGTGCTGGCGTGGCGCTTGACCTGCAGGCCCAGCCAGCGCAGGCCGGGCTCGAAATCGATGGTCGCTGGCCGGGTGCTGGCATGCCAGGTGGCCCGCAGGTAGTCGCCCAGTTCGAGCACGAAGGCGCTGTAACGCGATCGCATCAGGGCGACGGCATCGGGCGCCTGCAAGTGCAGCGGGCCGGCGTGCCAGCGGCCGCAGCAAGCGGCCAGCTTGGCGCCGCAGCCGCAAGGGCAGGGCGGGTTCACAGCGCCAGTTCCCAACGCTCGCCCAGCAGGGCATGGCCGAAGCTGTGGTGCGGCTCGGTGTCGACCAGCTGCCAGCCGGCGCGGGCGTAGATGCGGCGTGCATCCAGCAGGCAGCTCTGGGTCCACAGACGCATCTGGCGGTAGCCGGCCTGGCGGGCAAAGCGCTGGCATTCGGCCACCAGGGCGCCCCCCACGCCCAGGCCGCGTGCGTCGGGCTCGACCAACAGCAATCGCAATTGACCCACGCCAGCCTCGATGGCCTGCGTGTCGTCGTCACGGGCCTGCACCAGGCACACGGCGCCCAGGCGCTGCGGCCCAGGGGGCGTGGTGCGCTCGGCGATCCAGCAGGCTTCGCGGGCGGCATCAAAGCGGTCGATGAAGTCGGCGGCAATGCGGGCCACCAAGGCTTCGAAATGGATGGTCCAGCCAAACTCTTGTGCGTAGACCGCACCGTGGCGGCTGATCAGCCAGCCCAGGTCGCCCGGGGCATGCGGGCGCAGGATGAAGGGGGCGGGCGAGGGCGTGGTGTCGGGCATGGCGGGGCAGTGTCGGCCACGCTGTGGCATCGGGCAAGTACCGGGCATCCAGGTTCTGCCGCGGGCCAGGCCGGCCTGACGCCCCCCGTACACTCAAGCGAGACCCCAAACAGGCGCCACGCCGCAGGAGACCCGCATGCTCGACCCCCAAGCCAAGGCCGTGCTCGATCTGATGATCGAAAAGGGCGTGCCACCGACCCACACGCTGACACCGGCGCAGGCGCGTGCCTTCTACCTGGAGCGGCGGGTGTTCTCGCAGCCCGAAGCCAAGCCGATGGCGCAGGTGCGTGATCTCAGTGCGCCCGGCCCGCGTGGCGCCATCCCCTTGCGCCTGTACCGGCCTGAAGGCGTGAGCGGAGCCGCACCCACGCTGGTGTACATCCACGGCGGCGGCTGGGTGATCGGCGACATCGTCACGCACGAGGTGCTGTGCACCCACCTGGCGGCGGCCTCGGGATGCGCAGTGGTCAGTGTCGACTACCGCATGGGCCCCGAGCACCGCTTCCCCGCCGCGCCCGACGACGCGGTGGCCGCCACCCGCTGGCTGCAAGCCCAGGCCGCCTCGTTGGACCTTGACGCCTCCCGTTTTGCGGTGGGCGGGGACAGCGCCGGTGGCAACCTGGCCGCCGTGGTGGCACTGGCCCTGCGCGACGCAGGCGATGCGCCGGCGCTGAAGTTCCAGCTGTTGATCTACCCCGCCACCGACATGCGCGGAGGCGCGCCTTCACACACCAGCAACGGCCAGGGCTACCTGCTCACGGCCGACACCATTGCCTACTTCAGGGGCCACTACCTGTCGCCCGACGAGCACGCCGATTGGCGCGCTTCGCCACTGCTGGCCAACAGCCTGGCCGGGCTGCCGCCTGCCCTGGTGCTGACCGCCGGCTACGACCCTTTGCGCGATGAGGGCCGCCAGTATGCCGATGCCATGTCGGCGGCCGGCAGCACCGCGCAGTACGTCTGCTTCGAGCGGCAGATCCACGGCTTCATCACCATGGGCCGGGTGATCGACGAAGCCAACACGGCCGTGGCCCTGTGCGGCGCCGCCTTGCGCCGGGCGCTGGCCTGAATGTGCCGGGCTGCTGCCTACAATGTGTCGATGGCGGGCGCCGGGCCGTTGGCGGCTTGACGGAACCCTTTTTCAACGGGCCGACTCCACCCTGACCGATGCCGATTCAACGACGCCATTTCAGCGCGGCCCTGGCCGCCTCCGCCACCGGCGGTTTGCTGGGTCTCTCACCCGGCGCCAGGGCTCAGTTCCGGGTTGAAATCTCGGGCATCGGGGCCACCCAGTTGCCCATCGCCATCACACGTTTCCGAGACGAAGACCGCAGCGGCCAGGCCTTGTCGGCCATCGTGCGGGGCGACCTGGAGCGCAGTGGTTCGTTCAAGTTGGTCGATTCCAGCGGCGCACTCGATGAGCGCAGCCAGCCGCAGTTCACGGACTGGCGGGCTCGCGGTGCAGACGCCCTGGTGTCGGGATCGGCCACCCGCCTGGCCGATGGGCGCGTTGACGTTCGCTTCAAGCTGTGGGACGCCGTCAAGGGCGAGGAGCTGCTGGGCCAGTCCATGGCCGTGCCTGCGGGTGATCTGCGGCTGGTGGCACACCGCATCGCCGATGCCATCCATCAAAAACTGACTGGCGAGCAGGGCGTCAACGCCACCCGCATCGCCTACGTCACCAAGTCGGCCAACCGCTATACCCTGCGCATCACCGATGCCGATGGCGAAGGCGGCCATGTGGCGTTGGCCAGCCCGCAGCCCATCATTTCGCCGGCCTGGGCGCCCGATGGCCGCAAGCTGGCCTATGTGTCGTTTGAATCGGGCAAGGCCGTGGTGATGGTGCAGGACGTGCTCAGTGGTGAGCGACGCGCCCTGGCCAACTTCAAGGGCAGCAACAGTGCGCCGGCCTGGTCGCCCGACGGCCGCCGCTTGGCC
Source organism: Burkholderiaceae bacterium (assembly GCA_031411195.1). GTDB lineage: Bacteria > Pseudomonadota > Gammaproteobacteria > Burkholderiales > Burkholderiaceae_C > Pseudaquabacterium. Next base: position 2,892 of record JANOAQ010000326.1, read on the forward strand.
GTCACCCTGTCGCGCGACGGCCCGGCCCAGCTTTACCTGCTGGATGCCGAGGGCGAAGGCCTGCGTCGCCTGACCACCAGCAGCGCCATCGATACCGAAGCCTGCTTCTCGCCCGATGGGCAGACGGTGTTCTTCGTCAGCGACCGGGGCGGCGGCCCGCAGATCTACCGCACGCCGGCATCCGGTGGCCCGGCCGAGCGCGTCACCTTCAGCGGCAACTACAACATCAGCCCGGCTGTCAGCCCCGACGGGCGCTGGCTGGCCTATGTCAACCGGGGCACGGGCTTTCGGGTGATGGTGATGCCGCTGGACGGCAGCGTGCCGCCCCTGTCAGTCACCGATACGAACGATGACGAGAGCCCCAGTTTTGCACCCAATGGCCGGTTGTTGATCTACGCCACCCGCAGCGGCGGGCGCGATGTGTTGATGACCACCACCCTGGATGGCAAGATCCGCACCCGCTTGCTGTCGTCGGGCATGGACGTGCGCGAACCGGCCTGGGGCCCCTTCATTCGATGATGCGGCCCGGGTTTTTGCGCCTTTTCTGCCAGCCTTGCGCTGGCGTTTGCACCGGGTGGCCGCAGGGCTGCCCCTGACCGAGGAGTGACGACATGAATGCATTTCGCACACATCTGCTGGTACCGCTGGCGGCGCTGGTATTGGCCGGTTGCGGGTCGACCGTCAAGCTGGACGAGACGCCGGTCGAAACCCGCGTGCCCACGCTTCGCTCGGATGCGGCGGGCGGTGGCGTCGCGGGTGGCGACAGCCAGGCCGGCCAAGCCGGCGGCGGCCAGCCGGCATCGCGCGTTGCCACGGTCAACCTGTCAGCCGCCGGTGCTGCGGGCGGCGCCGGCGGTGGTGCGGCTTCGGCAACGCTGGGCCGGGTGGTCTATTTCGACTTCGACAGCTTCGACATCCGTGACGATTACCGGGCCCTGATCGAAGGCCATGCCAAGGTGCTGGCTGCGCAGCGTGGCAAGCGCCTGGTGGTTGAGGGCCACACCGATGAGCGTGGTGGCAGCGAGTACAACCTGGCCCTGGGTCAGAAGCGCGCCAGCGCCGTGGTCAAGTCGCTGACCTTGCTGGGGGCCACCGAAGGGCAGGTCGAGGCGGTCAGTTTCGGCAAGGAGCGCCCGGCTTCGGAGGGGCATGACGAAAACGCATGGGCCAAAAATCGTCGTGCCGAGCTGAAGGACCGTTGACGTGCTGCGTTTGTCCACTTCATGGCGGCCATCGGCGCTGGCCCTGGCAGGGCTGATGGCCCTGTCGGCTGGCGGCGCGCGTGCCGGCCTGTTCGACGACGAAGAGGCCCGCAAGGCCATCCTCGACTTGCGGGCCCGCATCCAGGCCAGCGACGACAAGGCCAGCAGCAAGCTGGCCGACCAGGCCCAGGCGCACGCCGCCTTGCTCGACGTGGTGCAGCAGTTGCGCCGCAGCCTGCTGGATCTGCAGTCGCAGCTCGAGGCGCAGCGCGCTGAAAGCGCGCGCCTGCGCGGCACGCAAGAGCAACTGGCGCGCGATGTGTCTGATCTGCAGCGCACGGTCAAGGACATGGCCAAGGGCCTGGACGAGCGCCTGCGGGCCCTGGAGCCGTTGAAGGCGTCGATCGACGGCATGGATTTCATGGCCGAGCCGGACGAAAAACGTACCCATGACCAGGCCATGGCAGCGCTGCGTTCAGGCGACTTTGACAAGGCGGTAACGGCCCTGTCCAAC
>JANOAQ010000327.1:0-5165 GCA_031411195.1 Burkholderiaceae bacterium
CGCGCTGATCCCCACGCTGGAGAACCTGCGCGACAAGAAGGGCCCGCAGTTCCTGCATGTGGTCACCAAGAAGGGCTACGGCTACAAGCTGGCCGAGAACGACCCGATCAATTACCACGGCCCGGGCAAGTTCGACCCCAGTGTGGGCATCACCAAACCCGCGGCGCCGCCCAGGACCACCTTCACCCAGGTCTTCGGCCAGTGGCTGTGCGACATGGCTGCCGCCGACGAGCGCCTGGTGGGTATCACTCCAGCCATGCGCGAAGGTTCGGGCATGGTCGAGTTCGAGCAGCGCTTTCCCAAGCGTTACCACGACGTGGGCATCGCCGAGCAGCATGCCGTCACCTTTGCCGCCGGGCTGGCCTGCGAAGGCCTCAAGCCGGTGGTGGCGATCTACAGCACCTTTCTGCAGCGCGGCTACGACCAGCTGATCCACGATGTGGCCCTGCAAAACCTGCCGGTGGTGTTTGCACTTGATCGCGCCGGTTTGGTGGGCGCCGACGGCGCCACCCACGCCGGGGCTTACGACATCGCCTTCCTGCGCTGCATTCCCAACATGGGCGTGCTCACCCCCTCGGACGAAAACGAATGCCGGCAAGCCCTGAGCACGGCCTTCGGCCGAGACCACCCGGTGGCCGTGCGCTACCCGCGCGGTGCGGGTTGCGGCGCAGCCATCGAGCCCGGCCTGGCCACCTTGCCCTGGGGCCAGGGCGAGGTGCGGCGTCGCGCCAGCCCGGCCGTGGGGCAGGGCAAGCGTTATGCGCTGCTGGCCTTTGGCACGGTGCTGCATCCCGCGCTGGCAGCGGGCGACAAGTTGGATGCCACGGTGGCCAACATGCGTTTTGCCAAGCCCCTGGATGCCGCGCTGGTGCTTGAGCTGGCACGCTCCCACGACGCCTTGATCACGATCGAAGAAGGCTGCCTGATGGGCGGCGCCGGCAGTGCGGTGGGCGAATGCCTGGCCGCTGCCGGCATCACCGTGCCCCTGCTGCACCTGGGCCTGGCGGACGAGTTCATCGAGCATGGCGATCCGGTCAAGCTGCTGGCCCTGCAGGGGCTGGATGCGGCCGGCATCGAGGCGTCGGTGCGCAAGCGCTTTGGCGTGCCGCTGACCCTGGTCAAGCCTGCAGTCAACGACTGAGCCGCCGGCCGTCGCCGCGCCAAACCGACGTTGCGCATGGCCTTCAACAGCGGCTTGATCGAACCCCAGGTGCACGATGCGCTGGCCATGCGCAGCGCGGGTGCGCCCTTGCTTCAACTGGCCTTGATGGACGCGCGAAACCGCACCCTGGGTTGGCTGTCGGCCTTTGACGGCCTCGCGCTGTCGGGCGCCTTCGACGGCTTCGACCCGCCCTTCTGGTTGGCGGGCCAGGCGGCCTGGTACCAGGAGTACTGGATCGCCCGCCACGTGCAGCGCGCGCGGGGTGAGGCGGCCGATGCCAGGGCGCTGCGGCTGGCGTCTGTGCTGCTCGACGCGGATGCCTGGTTCGACCCGATGGCCAGCACCCGCGCCGAGCGCTGGCAGTCGGACAGGCCCGATGCCACGGTGGTGCGCCAATACCTGGCCGACACCCTGGACACCACGCTGGACCTGCTCGACAAGGTTGGCAGCGACGACGCCGCGTTGCAGGTGTTTCGCCAGGCCCTGTGGCATGAGGACCGGGTGGGTGAATACCTGGCCGAACTGGTACAGGCCCTGGACCTGGCGCCCGAGCGGCAGCAACCGTTGATCGACAGCGGCCTGTGGGCCGGGCTGCCCAGCCGTGGCCGGCAGGCGGCCATGGCCTTTCCGGGGCAACGCTGGCCATTGGGCTCGACACCGGGCGGCTTTGTGCCGCCCAGTGAGCGCTGGTCGCATGAAGTCGCAGTGCCACCCTTCGAAATCGATGCCCAGGCGGTCAGTTGGGCGCAGTTTGCCGAGTTTGTCGACGACGGCGGCTACGACGAGCGCCGATGGTGGACCGATGCCGGCTGGGAGCACCTGGAATCCACCGCGCGGCGCGCACCACGCTATGTCGAGCAGGTCAGTGGCAGCGTGCTGGCGCGCCGGCACGGGCGCCTGCAGCGGGTGCCTGCCGGGCAACCGGTGCTGCACGTCACTGCCCACGAGGCCCAGGCCTGGTGCCAGTGGGCCGGGCGCCGCCTGCCTTCCGAGGCTGAATGGGAACTGGCTGCCGTCACGGCGTCTGCACGCGGCTTCGTCTGGGGCGAGGTGCTGGAATGGGTGGCAGGCCGTGCCCGCGCCTACCCCGGTGGGCCGTCAGACGGCTGGGGCTTGCCCGAGGCTGTAGCTGCAGGCGGGCCAGCGCTGCGCATGCTGCGAGGCGCCTCGGCCTGGGGCAGTGGGCGGCTGCGCCATCCCCGCGCCCGGCAGGTTGCTGCGGCAGAAGCCGACGAACGCTTCGCTGGTTTTCGCAGCTGCGCGGTTTGAGTTGATCGCGCTGCGCCATTGAGCTTCAGGGCCCGGTGCTTTCAGACAGCAGGTCGCACAGCATCAAGTCGAGCTGGCCCAGGTCGAGCGGCTTGAACCAGCAGTGTTCGGCGCCCAGTTGGCGCGCCCGGGCAAGTTCGAGGTCAGTCGCCCCAGCGGTCACCAGTGCCACCGGCAGGTCGCGCAGGGCCGGCAGGCCACGCAGATGGGCCAGCACTTCCAGGCCATCGATGTCCGGCAGGACAAGGTCCAGCAGCAGCGCCAGCGGGCGATCGGCCTGGGCCATGGCCAACCCGGCCCGGCCAGTGCTGGCCAATTGCACTGGCAAGCCCATTCGCAGCCGAAAATACTCCTGGATCAGCAAGCCGTTGACGGGATTGTCGTCAATGCACAGCAGATGCCCGGCGAAGATCGGCACAACCGGTGCCGCAGGACGAAGCTGTGGGTGCAAATCGGTCGTGGGCATGTGTCGTCCTCGCCGCAAGCTTCGGGCCACCAGACGGGCGCCCGCGTGGCGCCATCTTGCGCCCTTCCGGCAAAAACTCTATTCCCAGGTTTGTGGGGAAGTCTGGTCGAACCGCGTGAGGCGGTGCAAAACCGTCCCGTGGTTGCCAGAAATCATCACTTCTCGACCAGACCCTCGCGCACGGCCAGGCGCACCAGCGACGTGACGCCGTTGACATTGAGTTTGGCCATGACCCGGCTGCGGTAGGTGTCGACCGTCTTGGGTGAAAGGTGCAACTGCGCGCCGATGGCCGCACTGCTCAGGCCATTGACCACCATGGTCACGATCTGCCGCTCTCGTGGTGACAGGATGGCAAACGGATCGCTGGGGGAATCATCGGTGAGGGCCTGAAGGGCCAGGTCTGCGACCTGCGGGCCGAAGAACCGCCGGCCATTGGCCACCGCGTCAATGGCCTGCAGCAACTCGACCGCACCGGAATCCTTCAACACATACCCGCAAGCGCCCAGACGCACCGCTTCTGCCACATGGCGCGGTTGTGCCGACATGGTCAGCACGACGGCCTTGACAGGTGAGTCGCGCCGCTTCAACTCGTGGAGCACTTCAAAGCCCGAGCGTTCACCCAGCCCCAGATCCAGCAACATCACCTGGGCCTGTTGCTGTTGTGCCTGCACAACGGCTTCGGTGGGGTCGCTGCTTTCGCCCACCACCTGGTGACCTGCAGTCTGCAGCAAGGCATGCAGCCCATCGCGCAGCAGGAGCTGGTCATCAACCAAGTAGATCCGCGTCATCTTGGGTTCTCTCCCAAGCTGCGGTGCACTGACGGGTGCAATTTTGGTGACATTCGATTCCCTGGAGAGGTTGCGACTTCTGGTGTCGCTTGCGGAGACGATACCAAATGAAGTGGGCCTTGATGATCCGAAATGCAGCACTAGCCGGGAAAACGCGGGCTTGGTGGGCCAGCCTACTGGCGGTCTGATGCCGCATCGCAGCACGGGCATTGGGCCTTGGCTGCCAACCAAGAGGTGACCCAGCCCAACGCAGGCCGTGTCGCCAGGAGTGAGGTTCCATGCATACCCCGAATTTTTTGCCCGCTTCCCTGCCGTTGGCCTGTTGGCTGGCATGCGCCTGCAGCAGTGCGCTTGCACAAACAGCCCCGCCGGCCGAAGTGGTGGTCACGGGCTCGCCACGCGCGCAAAGGACGCTGGACGCGCCGTTCGCCATCACCACGGTCGACGCGTCGGCCCTGCGCGATGCCGGACCGATGGTCAACCTGTCGGAGGCCCTGGCGCAGGTGCCGGGTATGGTGGTGAACAACCGCAACAATTACGCCCAAGACCTGCAGATCAGCTCACGCGGGTTCGGCGCGCGGGCCGGCTTTGGCGTGCGCGGCCTGCGCCTGTATGCCGACGGCATCCCCGCCACCATGCCCGACGGCCAGGGCCAGGTGGCCCATTTCGACCTGGCTGGCGCACAGCGCATCGAGGTGCTGCGCGGGCCGTTCTCGGTGCTGTACGGGGCCAGCTCCGGCGGTGTGATCGCGCTGTTCACCGCGCCCGTCAAGTCAGGCCAGGCCGAAGTGGGCCTGGACATTGGCAGCTTCGGGCTGCGCCAGGGGCGAGTCAGCGTGGCCGCGCCACTGGGCGACGTGGCCGGTGGGGCGCTGGACATACGCGCCAGCCTGTCCAAGCTGGAGGTGGATGGCTTTCGGCCGCAAAGCGCGGCAGACCGCCAGTTGGCCAATGTTCGCCTGGGTTGGCGCAGTGCCCGAGACACGGTCACAGTGCAATTGTCTGACCACAACCAGGGCGCCCAAGACCCCTTGGGGCTGACGCTGGCCGACTTCCAGGCCAATCCGCGGCAAACCGTGCTGGCAGCCTTGCCAGGCTATGACCCGGCCAAACCGACGCAACTGCGCTTCGATACCCGCAAGACCATCCGCCAGACGCAGGCGGGCGTCAGCTGGCGCCACGATTTCGGTGACCTGGGCATGCTGCGCGAGAGCGCCTTGACCGTCTACGAAGGCTCGCGCGGGGTGACGCAGTGGCAATCGATCACACCCGGTGCGCAGGTCAATGCCAAGAGCGGCGGCGGTGTGGTCGATTTCGACCGGCAATACGGTGGTGTGGAAGCCAAGCTCACGCTGGGCCTGGGTGCGGCTGATCTGGTGCTGGGCGTCAACGTCGAAACGCAGCAGGACGAGCGGCGTGGTTACGAGAACTTCACCGGCCCGTCCGCCGCCCCCACCGCCTTGGGCATCAATGGCAAACA
>JANOAQ010000328.1:0-2357 GCA_031411195.1 Burkholderiaceae bacterium
GCTCTACCAGGGCAAGGAAGCCGAAACCCAGAACAAGATGAGCTCGGTGCACATGACCCGCGCCGAGTGGCGGCGCTCATGGCCGGCCTGGTTGCGTGCCACGGCCATCGGCTTTCCCTTTGGTTGCATCCCGGCGGGCGGTAGCGAGATCCCCACCTTCCTGAGCTACGGCACCGAAAAAAAGCTGAGCAAGCACCCGGAAGAATTCGGCACCATCGGCGCCATCGAAGGCGTGGCCGGCCCCGAGGCGGCCAACAACGCGGCCATCACCGCCACGCTGATCCCGCTGCTCACCCTGGGCCTGCCCACCAGCAACACCACGGCGATTTTGCTGGGCGCCTTCCAGAACTACGGCATCCAGCCCGGCCCGCAGTTGTTCGACAAGAACGGTGCCCTGGTGTGGGCGCTGATCGCCAGCCTGTACATCGGCAACGTGATGCTGCTGATCCTGAACCTTCCGCTGGTGGGGCTGTGGGTCAAGCTGCTCAAGATCCCCAAGCCGCCCCTGTACGCCGGCATCCTGATCTTCGCCACGGTGGGCGTGTACGGCATGCGCCAGAGCGCCTTCGACCTGGTGTTGCTCTACGCCATCGGCCTGCTGGGCGTGGTGATGCGGCGCTACGGCTTCCCCACCGCGCCGGTGGTGGTGGGCATGATCCTGGGCCCGCTGGCCGAAGCGCAGATGCGCAATGCCCTGAGCATTGGCGAGGGCCACTGGAGCGTTTTTGTGCAGCGGCCGATGTCGCTCGCGCTGTTGCTGGTGGTGGTGGCGGTGCTGTTGCTGCCGCGTCTGTTGAGTTGGGCGCGCCGACGGCACCATTGACCTGAGCGCCCCTCCCCCCGGGGTCGATGGCCAAGGGGGCACGGTCGACCTGGCGCCTACCGCATTCAACACGGCCTCCTTCGCGGCCAGCGCCGAAAGCTACACGATCAACAATTTCAGCTTCTCGGCTGCGGGCGGCGCGGCGTTTACCGCCGTGCCGGTACCCGAGCCCGGCAGTTGGGCCCTGCTGGCTGCGGGCCTGGTCGCGCTGGGCTTTGTGGCCCGGCGGCGGCGCGAAGCCTGATCAGTTGTTGGCGCCCAGGTTCAGCGCACGCTGGCGTTGGGCGTCATCGACCGCCGCCTTGGCCAGGGGCCAGCCCTGCAGGTGGCGCAGGCTCAGGCTGGCCAGCGCCTCGATCCAGTCGGGCCGGTCGTTCAGGCAGTCGATGAATTTGAACTGCTCACCGCCGGCCGCCATGAAGGCGTCGCGCGCCTCCATGGCGATCTCTTCCAGTGTTTCGAGGTTGTCGGCCACAAAGCCGGGGCAGATGGCATCGATGTGCTTGATGCCTTCGCCGGCCAGCCGCTTGATGGTGGGCTCGGTATAGGGCTCCAGCCATTTGGCCCGGCCCAGCCGGCTTTGGAAGGTGACGATGTAGTCGGCCGACGCCAGGCCGAGCGCCTCGGCCAGCAGTCGCGCGGTCTTGTGGCATTCGCAGTGGTAGGGGTCACCCAGATCCAGGCTGCGCGCCGGCACACCGTGAAAGCTCATCACCAGATTCTGGCCACGACCGTTCGCGGCCCAGTGCGCTTGTACGCTGGCGGCCAGCGCGGCAATGTAGCCGGGGTCGTCGTGGTAGCGGTTGACGAAACGCAACTCGGGCACCTGGCGTGTGCGCCTGGCCCAGGCCGATACCGCGTCGATGGTGCTGGCGGTGGTGGCGGCCGCGTACTGCGGGTACAGCGGCAGCACCAGCACGCGGGTGACGCCTTCGGCCTTCAGCGCGTCCAGCGTGGCATCCACCCCGGGGTTGCCGTAGCGCATGGCGCAGCGCACGGTTACCTGGTGGCCTTGGGCTTGCAGGCGGGCCTGCAGCAATTCGGCCTGGCGTTTTGTCCAGACCAACAAAGGCGAGCCGTGCTCGGTCCAGATCGACGCGTACTTGGCGGCCGACTTGGCGGGCCGGGTGCGCAGGATCACGCCGTGCAGGAGCAACCACCACAGTGGCCGCGGGATCTCGACCACCCGCGGGTCCCAGAGAAACTGCGCCAGGTAACGCCGCAAGGCACTGGCGGTGGGGGCGTCGGGTGTGCCCAGGTTGACCAGCAGCACCGCTGTCTGGGTGGGGCTGCCGTGGCGGTAGGGGGGTTCGGTGGCGAAGCTCATTGCGCCAGATTGTCGGCCATGGGCCAGCGGCCTGCGCCGGTCGTGGGGTCAGCCCTGCTGCAGCCTCAGGCCTTGTAGAGCAGCCACGATGCCCGGCATGCCCAACGGCTTGCTCCAAAAGCGCGAGAAGCCCGATTGGGCTGCGCGGGCCAGGTCTTCGGGCAGGGTGTCGGCCGAGCACATCCAGGCCGGTACCTGGGCCAGGCC
>JANOAQ010000329.1:0-3713 GCA_031411195.1 Burkholderiaceae bacterium
GCTGGCCATGCGCGCAGTGCTGCCCGTGTGGCGTATTCGTCGATGTAGAAGCCGGCGTAGCTCCAGCGGCGCCAGGTGGTCAACGCCTGCGGTCGAGCCTGCAGCAGCGCCAGGCAACCGTAGAGCACGGCCATGCCGACCAGCGCCAGCAGGCCGGCCGTGCCATCGGGCGCATCCCGCACGCCCCAGGGCAGCGCGTGGCCGATCAGCGCGGCGAATGTGAGCGCGCCCACCATGCCGGCGCCAGCCAGCACACCGCGCCAGGCGCCGGGTGCGTCGGCATGTGGCGCCAAGGGCAACCAGAGCACTGGCGCCCAGGCCAGCGCCAGCACGCCGCTCCACCACCACGGCCACGCTGCCAGTGGCGCCACCGCCACGAGCAGCGCGACGTGGCCGGCGACCAGTGCTGCAGTCAGCACCGGCGCAACGACCAGGCTTGCCACCGAGGGCGCGCCAGCGCCATGCATGGTGCGCAGGCGTGCCGCTTCCACCGCGCCGGAGGCGGCAAGGAAGGCATGGGCCTTGTACAGCGAGTGGCCGATCAGGTGCAGCAGCGCAAGGGTGTAGAGGCCCAGACCGCACTCCATCACCATGAAGCCCATCTGCGCCACGGTTGACCAGGCCAGCCGCACCTTGATGCTGATGCGCGTCAGCATCACCAGGCCGGCAAGCATGGCGGTGGCCAGACCGATGCCGACCAACAGCCAGCGCGCCGCCGGCGCGGCCTCGAGCAAGGGCGCAAACCGGATGAGCACAAAACCACCGAGGTTGATCACCCCGGCATGCAGCAGCGCCGATACCGGCGTGGGCGCCTCCATCACCTGGATCAGCCAGCCGTGCACGGGCAGCAGCGCCGTGCGCAGCACCACCGCCAGGGCAAGCAAGACCGCGCTTGTCTGCAGTGCGAACGAGGGCGCGCCGGCCTCGAGGTGGCGCCACAGGTCGGACAGCGAACCTGAACCGACCTCGGTCCAGGCCAGCGCCGCAGCGCCGATCAGCAGCACATCGGCCAGGCGGTCGGCCACGCGCTTCTTGTGCGCCGCCAGCAGGGCGAAGGGGCGATCGGTGTAGAAGCACAGCAGGTGCTGCAACGCCAGGCCGACGGCCGCCCAGGCGCCGATCAGCACCAGCCAATGGTCGGCCAGCAGCAACAAGTGCACAGAGGCGAGCACACCGCCCAGCGCCGCCACGTAGCGCGGCTGGCCCGGCTCACCTTGCAGGTAGCGCGACGAGAACACCCCGATCACTGTGCCGAGCAACTGCACCAGCACGGCGATCCAGGCACCCGTGAGCGTATTGATCAGCCCAGGCAGCACCGTATCCAGGTCGCCCGGCACTGCACCGAGTTGCAGCCCGAGACTGGCGACCGTGCAGGACAGCGCGGCCACCGAGAGCCAACAAAACCGCCCCCAGGCCGGCGGCACCGCCAACGCGCGCCGATGGGGCATGGCCGCGAGCATCAGCGCCAGCGGCAGCAGGGTGCTGACGAGCAGCAGAAAACTTTCAAGGGGCATAGCAGGCACTCCAGTTCACAGGCTGTGGATGTTGCAGACTGGCCGTGGTTCTGTAAAATTCATTAATAGGAACCTGTCATTCTTTTAAACAGAACTATGCAAATCGAGCAGCTGAACTTCCACCACCTTTTCTACTTCTGGCATGTGGCCAAGACCGGGCACCTCACCCAGGTGGCCAATGCCTTGCACGTGTCCCAGTCGGCGCTGTCGAACCAGATTCGCCAGCTCGAAGATGCGCTCGGCGAAGCGCTGTTCGAGCGCACCGGCCGCCGCCTCGTGCTGACCCAGACGGGGCAGCTGGCGCTGTCCTATGCCGAAAACATCTTCGGCCTGGGGCAGGAACTGCTGGGCCGGCTGCAGGGCCGCGCCGAAGGCATGCTGCGGCTGCGCGTGGGCAGCGTTGCCACGTTGTCGCGCAACTACCAGGAGAACTGGATACGGCCCTTGTTGGCCGATCCGATGGTCACCCTGTCATTGCAGTCCGGCATGCTCGACGATCTGCTGCAACGCCTGCTTGCGCACCAACTCGACGTGGTGTTGGCCAACGACGCGGTGCCGGCCCACCCCGACCGACCGCTGCATTGCCGCTTTCTGGGCAGCCAGGCCATTTCACTCGTCGGCCCGGCCGCCACCTGGCGCGGGCGTACGCTGCGCATGCCCGAAGATCTTGGTGGGCTGGACCTTGCGCTGCCCGGCCCGCGACACGCGCTGCGCGGGCAGTTCGACGCCCTGTGCGTGGCCGCTGGCGTCACGCCTCGGCTGCGGGCCGAGGTGGACGACATGGCCATGCTGCGCCTGGTGGCGCGCGACAGCGGCTGGTTGACCGTGCTGCCCGAGGTGGTGGTGCAGGACGAACTGCGTACCGGCGTGCTCGTGACCGTGGGGCGATCAACCCTGCTGCAGGAAAACTTCTACGCGATCACCACTTTGCACCGGCATCGCATCGAACGGCTGGAGCAGCTGTTGACACAGGCGCCGGTGCTCTCGCACGAGGGCCTGGCCCTGCACGGCGCACCCGCACCCGCACCCGCACCCGCACCCGCACCCGCACCCGCACCCGGCACGACGCGCCGGCGGGGTGCCAGTGGCAGAACGTCCAGGCCACTGCCCAGCGATACCGGGCGATGAGTTCAGCGCGCCACGCTAGCGGCTGGATCCACCCACAGGCCCGCGCCGCGTGGCCACCTCGCGCGCACTGCCCAGCACGATCTGGCCCAGGTGGGCGCCGCCGCCGATGTCGATCTCGGCGCCGTTGATGTAAGCGGCCGCCTCGCCGCACAAAAAACCCACCAGCGCGGCTACTTCGTCAGGCTGGCCGAAGCGCCGCGCCGGGATCAGGCCGATGGCGTCGTCGCGAATGGCCGGCGGCATGGCCAGCACCGGCGCCGTGCCGATCATGCCGGGCAGGATGGCGTTGCAGGTGATGCCGTGGCGCGCATGCTCCAGCGTGATGGCGCGGGTCAGGCCGATCAAGCCCGCCTTGGTGGCGGCGTAGCCGGCCTGGTTGAACAGCCCCGTGCGCCCGGCAATCGAGGAGATGTTGACGATGCGGCCCCAGCCGCGTTGCACCATGGCGGGCAGCATCGCCTGGGCCAGCCGCATCGGTGCGGTGAGGTTGACGTCCAGCTCTTGCTGCCACTTGTGTGCTTGCATGCGCACCAGCGGCACGATGTGCGCCGTGATGCCGGCGTTGTTGACCAGGCCGTCCAGGGTGCCGAGCGTGGCGGCCAGTTGCGCAAGCGCCGGCGCGATCCGGTCACCGTCGCTCAGGTCGCAGTGTGCCCAGGCCACCGGGCCGCCGGCCGGTGGTGCGGCAGCGGCCACTTCGTCGGCCACCGCAGCCAGGCTAGGCGCCAGGTCGATCAGGCCGACGCCGAACCCCAGCCCGGCCAGTTGGGCGGCGATGGCCTGCCCGATGCCACCGGCTGCGCCGGTGACCACTATGTTGCGGCGCGGCTCAACCATGGGCCACTGCGCCTGCCGCACCGTGGCGCTTGAGCAGAGCCTTGCCCAGGGCGGCCAGGTGCACCTGGTCGGGCCCGTCGCCCATGCGCATGTAACGCGCATAGGCATAGGCCTCGGCCAGGAAGAAGTCTTGCGAGAAGCCCGCCGCGCCATGCACCTGCATGGCCCGGTCGATCACCCGGGCGGCCATGTCGGGCACCACGATCTTGGCCGCGGCGATCAGGTCGCGGGGGG
>JANOAQ010000330.1:0-6651 GCA_031411195.1 Burkholderiaceae bacterium
CATCGCCTCCGTGGTGCAACCGGGGGTATGGTCCTTCGGGTAGAAGTACAGCACCACGGCCTGGCCACTGAAGGCATTGGGCGTGAATTTCACGCCGCCCGTGGCTTGGGCTTCGAAGTCGGGAAGGTGTTTGTTGAGGACAGGCGTCATGAGCGGGCCATTCCAGGCAGTCGTCGAGCGGTCTTCGGGCAGACGGGCGGTCCCTGCTGCAGGCAGGGTGTCCGTCGAGGGGCATAACCCGTGATTATAAAGTTTCGGCGCAGCCCTGCCCGATGCCGGGGCTGAGGGTATCCCTCAGGTCCCCCACACAACAGTGCAATTCAGGCCGCAGGGCACAGCAGCAGGGCAGCCAATACCGACCGGCCTTCGCTGACCAGCACGTTGTAGGTTCGGCAGGCGGCGGCGGTGTCCATGGTTTCCACGCCAATGCGCCGCTCGATCAGCGCGCGCGTCAGTGCCGGCGAGACAAACTTCAGCCGCGGCCCGCTGCCGAAGATCACCAGTTCGGGCTGCAGCACCAGCAGGGCCTCGAAATGCTCGGCCAGCAAGTCCTCGGGCCGCGCCGGTGTCCAGGGCAGCACCAAGCCCTGCCAGGGCACCAGCAAGCTGTGGGTGAACCGGGTGTTGCCCACCCACAGCGCGTTGGCATCCTGGCGCGTGACGACATTGGTGCCGGGCAGTTGATCTGGTTGAAACTTCACGGAAGGTGGTGTCCAGGGTCGGGTGGAGTGCTCATCACCCCAAGGGCTAAAATTATAAGTTTGGCCTTGCCCGGAGCCATTGTGTTGAAACCCATCGCCAAGTCGGCCAAATTGGCCAACGTCTGTTACGACATCCGCGGCCCCGTGCTCGACAAGGCCCGGCAGATGGAGGACGAAGGCCAGAAGATCATCAAGCTGAACATCGGCAACATCGCCGCTTTCGGCATCGAGCCGCCCGACGAGATCGTGCAGGACATGATCCGCAACCTGCCGCACTCGGCCGGCTACACCGACAGCAAGGGCTTGTTCGCGCCCCGCAAGAGCGTGGTGCATTACTGCCAGGAAAAGCGCATTGCCGGCGTGACGGTGGACGACGTCTATCTGGGCAACGGAGCATCCGAGCTCATCACCATGAGCATGAACGCGCTGCTCAACACGGACGACGAGATCCTGGTGCCCGCACCCGACTACCCGTTGTGGACGGCCAGCGTCGCCTTGTCGGGCGGCACGCCGGTGCATTACCTGTGCGACGAAGGCGCGGGCTGGACGCCCGACCTGGACGACATCCGCAGCAAGATCACGCCCAATACCCGGGGCATCGTGGTCATCAACCCGAACAACCCTACCGGTGCGCTCTACCCCGACGAGGTGCTCAAAGCCATCGTCGAGATTGCCCGCCAGCACCAGCTGATCGTCTTTGCCGACGAGATCTACGACAAGACGCTTTACGACGGCGCCACCCACACCAGCATCGCCAGCCTGGCCGACGACGTGCTGTTCGTCACCTTCAACGGCCTGTCGAAGAACTACCGCAGCTGCGGCTACCGCGCGGGCTGGATGATCGTCTCGGGCGACAAGCGCCATGCCAAGGACTACATCGAAGGCCTGAACATGCTGTCGTCGATGCGCCTGTGTGCCAATACGCCGGGGCAATTGGCGATTCAGACGGCGCTGGGCGGCTACCAGAGCATCAAGGACCTGGTGGCACCCAGCGGGCGCCTGTGCCGCCAGCGGGATCTGGCCTACAACCTGCTGACGCAGATTCCGGGCGTGAGCGTGGTCAAGCCCAAGGCGGCGTTGTACATGTTTCCCAAGCTCGACCCCAAGCTGTACCCCATCGCGGACGACCAGATGTTCGCCTACGAGTTGCTGGCCGAAGAGAAGGTGCTGATCGTGCAGGGCACCGGCTTCAACTGGACCGCGCCCGAGCACTTCCGCCTGGTGTTTTTGCCCAATTCGGATGACCTGGCCGAGGCGGTGGGTCGCATCGACCGGTTCTTGTCGCACTACCGCCGCCGCCACGCGGTGTGATGTCTGTTTTTGACGCCTAGAGAAAGCATTTCATGAAACCCATCCAGGTCGGCCTGCTCGGCATCGGCACCGTCGGCAGCGGCACCTTCAAGGTTTTGCAGCGCAACCAGGCCGAGATCCGGGGCCGTGCCGGCCGTGGCATCGAGATCACCATGGTGGCCGACCTCGACACGGCGCGCGCCCAGGCCATCGTCGGCCCGGGCGTGCAGGTGGTGGCCGATGGCCGCGCCGTGATCGCCAACCCCGCCATCGACATCGTCATCGAGCTGATCGGCGGCTACGGCATCGCCAAGACCCTGGTGATGGAGGCCATTGCCGCGGGCAAGCACGTGGTCACCGCCAACAAGGCCCTGCTGGCCGTGCATGGCACCGAGATATTTGCCGCGGCGCGCGCCCAGGGGGTGATGGTGGGCTTCGAGGCGGCGGTGGCCGGTGGCATCCCCATCATCAAGGCCCTGCGCGAGGGCCTGACGGCCAACCGCATCGAGTGGATCGCCGGCATCATCAATGGCACCACCAACTTCATCCTGAGCGAGATGCGCGACAAGGGCCTGGACTTCAGTGTGGTGCTGAAGGAAGCGCAGCGCCTGGGCTATGCCGAGACCGACCCCACCTTCGACATCGAAGGCGTGGACGCCGCGCACAAGGCCACCATCATGAGCGCCATCGCCTTCGGCACGCCGGTGCAGTTTGCCAAGGCGCATGTGGAAGGCATCACCAAGCTGCAGGCGGCCGACATCCGTTATGCCGAGCAACTGGGTTACCGCATCAAGCTGCTGGGCATCACCAAGCGCCGTGACGACGTGGGCGGCATCGAGCTGCGGGTGCATCCCACCCTGGTGCCGGCCAAGCGCCTGATCGCCAATGTCGAAGGCGCGATGAATGCCGTGGTGGTGCACGGCGACGCCGTAGGCACCACGCTGTACTACGGCAAGGGCGCGGGCAGCGAGCCCACCGCCAGTGCCGTGGTGGCCGACCTGGTCGACATCACCCGTCTGGCCACGGCCGACGCCGGCCACCGCGTGCCGCACCTGGCCTTTCAGCCCGATTCGACGGCCGCCACGCCCATCCTGCCCATCGGCCAGGTGATCACTTCCTTCTACCTGCGCCTGCAGGTGGCCGACCAGACGGGTGTGCTCAGCCGCATCACCACCATCCTGGCCGAGCACGACATCTCGATCGACGCGGTGATCCAGCGTGAAAGCGCCGAAGGTGAAAAGCAGACCGACCTCATCATCCTGACTCACGACACCGTGGAAGGCCGCATGCGCGATGCGCTGGCACTGATGCAGTCCCTGCCCACCGTGCTGGCGCCGATCGTCAACCTGCGCAAGGAAGAGCTGAATTGATGGACCCCCACGCTCACATTCGTTCGCTGCTCCCCGAGGGGGCGCGCAATGCCCTTCGGGCGGCCGGGCGGGCATTGCCATGAAATACATCAGCACCCGGGGCGACAAGACCGAGCGCCCGTTCAGCGCCATCCTGCTCGAAGGCCTGGCGCCCGATGGCGGGCTGTACCTGCCCACCCACTACCCCCAGATCGACGACGCCACGCTCACCCGCTGGCGCGGTTTGGGCTATGCCGAACTGGCCTTCGAGATTTTGTCGCTCTACATCGACGACATCCCCGCAAGCGACCTGCGCGCCCTCACCGCCAAAACCTACACCGCCGCCACCTATGGCACGCAGGCCATCGTGCCGGTGCGCCAATTGGCGCCGGGCCTGCTGATCGAAGCCTTGTCCAACGGCCCCACGCTGGCCTTCAAGGACATGGCCATGCAACTGCTGGGCAATTTGTTCGAGTACGAGCTGGCGCGCCGCGGCGAAACCCTCAACATCCTGGGCGCCACCAGCGGCGACACCGGCAGCGCGGCCGAATACGCCATGCGCGGCAAGCAGGGCGTGCGGGTGTTCATGCTCAGCCCGCACGGGCGCATGAGCGCCTTCCAACAGGCGCAGATGTTCAGCCTGCAAGACGCCAACATCCACAACATCACCATCGAAGGCGTGTTCGACGACTGCCAGGACATCGTCAAGGCCGTCAGCAACGACCTGGCCTTCAAGCGCCAGTACAAGATAGGCACCGTCAACTCCATCAACTGGGCGCGCCTGCTGGCCCAGGTGGTGTACTACTTTGCGGGTTATTTCCAGGCCACCCAGCGCAATGATCAGCAGGTGAGCTTTGCGGTGCCCTCGGGCAACTTCGGCAATGTGTGCGCTGGCCATGTGGCCCGCATGATGGGCCTGCCGATTGCCCACCTGGTGGTGGCCACCAACGAGAACGACGTGCTCGACGAGTTCTTCCGCACGGGCCAGTACAGGGTAAGAACCAGTGCGCAGACCTACGAGACCAGCAGCCCCAGCATGGACATCAGCAAGGCCAGCAACTTCGAGCGTTTCGTGTTCGACCTGCTGGGCCGCGATGGGGCGCGCTTGGCCGATTTGTTCGGCGCCGGCGTGGTGCGCGATGGCGGCTTTGCGCTCAACGCCGCTGACACCGCTCGCATCGCCGGCTTCGGCTTTGTGTCGGGCCGCAGCACCCATGCCGACCGGCTGGCCACCATCCGCAGCACCTGGGCCGAGCACCACGACATGATCGACACCCACACCGCCGACGGCCTGAAGGTGGCCCGTGAACACCAGCAGGGCGGCGTGCCCATGATCGTGCTGGAGACGGCGTTGCCAGCCAAGTTTGCCGAGACCATCGTCGAAGCGCTGGGCCGCCAGCCCACCCGGCCGGCCGCGCTCGATGGCATCGAGGCCCTGCCCAAGCGCTTCACCGTGATGCCGGTGGATGCGGCGCAGGTCAAGTCCTACATCCAGCGGTTTTGCCCGGCATGACGCCGGCCACCGTGTGAAGGCTCTGGCGTGAAAGTCGTCGGTTTTTGCGGCCCCTCGGGCGTGGGCAAGACCACCCTGGTCGAGCAAGTCATCGCCGGTCTGAAGGCACAGGGCCAAGTGGTGTCGGTGATCAAGCATGCGCACAAGCGCTTTGACATCGACCGCCCCGGCAAGGACAGCCACCGCCACCGCGAGGCCGGCGCCAGCGAGGTGCTGGTGGCTTCGGCCCAGCGCCTGGCCTTGCTGCGTGAGTACGCGCAAGAAGGCCTGCCCAGCGTGCACCAGTTGCTGGCTGAGCTGGCACCGGTGGACTGGGTGTTGGTCGAAGGTTTCAAGCACGCCGACCTGCCCAAGATCGAGGTCTGGCGCGCCGCGCTGGGGCAGGCGCCGCTGTACCCCGGCGATGCGTTCGTCACTGCCGTAGCGACCGATGCGCCCGCTGCCTTGCCGGCTGCCACCCACCTGCCGGTATTCGACCTGGCCGCCCCGCTGGCCGTGGTGCAGCACCTGCTGCAGTCGGCCGACCTCTACCTCTACACCCCTGCTGCCCATGGCTGAACCCCAACGACCCGCCTTGCTGAGCCTGGACGAGGTGCTCACCCGCCTGTTGGCCGTGGCCCGTGACCGCGTGATTGCCGAAATCGAAAAGGTCGATACTTTCGACGGCCTGGGCCGCGTGCTGGCGCGTGGCGTGGTGTCGGCGCTGGACGTGCCGCCGGCCGACAACACGGCGATGGACGGCTACGTGATGCGCGCGGCCGATGTGCCCGCTGCGGGCACGGTGCTGCCGGTGTCGCAGCGCATCCCCGCCGGCGTGGTGGGCCAGCCGCTGCAGCCGGGCACGGCGGCGCGCATCTTCACCGGTGCGCAGGTGCCACCCGGCGCCGACGCGGTGGTGATGCAGGAGCAATGCGAGGCCCTGCGCGATGCCGATGCAGATGCCGCTGGCGTCGGCCTGGGCAGCGTGCGGGTGGGCCTGGTGCCCACCGCAGGCCAATGGGTGCGCCGCCGGGGCGAAGACGTGCAGCATGGCGCCCAGGTGCTGGCTGCTGGCACCCGCCTCACGCCGCAGGGCCTGGGGCTGGCCGCGTCGGTGGGTGCATCGCGCCTGACGGTGCGGCGCCGGCCGCGCGTGGCGCTGTTTTCCACCGGCGACGAGCTGGTGATGCCCGGTGAATCACTCAAGCCCGGCGCCATCTACAACAGCAACCGCTTCACTTTGCGCGGCCTGCTGCTGGCGGCGGGCTGCGAGGTGGCCGATCTGGGCATCGTGCCCGACCGGCTGGATGCCACCCGCGACGCATTGCGCCGCGCCGCTGCGGGCAACGACCTCATCCTCACCTCGGGCGGTGTGTCGGTGGGTGAAGAAGACCACATCAAGCCCGCCGTCAAGGCCGAAGGCTGGCTCGAAGCCTGGCAAGTGGCCATGAAACCCGGCAAGCCGCTGGCCTTCGGCGCCGTGCGGCGGGATGGCGAGGACGGCGAAGCCCTCTTCATGGGCCTGCCCGGCAACCCGGTGTCGAGCTTCGTCACTTTCTTGCTGGCGGTGGCGCCGGTGCTGCGTGCCATCCAGGGCTGCGCCGATGTTTTGCCGGCGGCCGTGCAGGCGCGCGCCGACTTCGATTGGCCGCAACCCGACAAGCGCCGCGAGTTCTTGCGGGCGCGCTTCAATGCCCAGGGCGGGGTCGAGCTCTTCCCCAACCAGAGCTCGGGCGTGCTCACGTCGGCCGTGTGGGCCGATGGCCTGGTGGATGTGCCTTCGGGCCAGGTGGTGCGGCGCGGTGATGCCGTGCGGGTG
>JANOAQ010000331.1:0-11801 GCA_031411195.1 Burkholderiaceae bacterium
CTGGGCTCGCCACACGAGCACACGCAACAGGCCAGTGCTGCCGACGCACCGCAGCCTCGCGTCGCAAGCCCAGCCCGGCCCCACGACCTCGGCCTGGCGGACACGCTCGCGTACCACGACGATCAAGCCGGGGCGGCATTCAGGATGTGCGCTGGCCGCCCACCACGAAACGCCTTGGGTTGCCTGCCGGCCACAAAGCCCTCGCCCACAAGGCCGGGGTCGTGGGGCCGGGCAGGGCTTGGTGCGCGAGGCGCGGCGGAAACCTGGCCGACGCCAAGTTGCCCGTCCGTGTGCTCGCGCACCGAGCCTTGAACGGCCCCACGGCCTCGGCCTTGCCGCCGCAGTGCCGCAGTGCCGCACTGCGCGCAACGCCGGATGAATGCAAAGCTTCAATCGACCAGCAGCTGCGGTGCGGGCCGGGCCGTTACCCGCCGCGCGGCGTCCAGTCGGTCGATCACCCGATTGGCGACGAAGCTGTTTTGACTGTCCGGCTCAAGCGCGGCGATCACCAAGTTGGCCAGCGGCTGGTCCAGCGGCACGTACCAGCTGCCGGCCGGGGCATTGGCCGGCTCGGCGCGCAGGTCAACCACCAGTCGCAGGATGGTGCGGTAGCCATCCGACACGATGCCGCGCACGTCTGGCCGTTCCGTCTCGCCGCGTGCGGTTTCCACCCAGGTTTCAGTCTGCAGCAGGCCAGGCCCGGCAAAGTGCTGCACAACCACGCCCAGGGCCCGCAGCTTGCCCACCGCCGCCGTCTGGCCCGCCGCCAGCCAGTAGCCGCAAGGCCGGGCGCGCTCGGTCATTACCCGCAACTGCAGCGCCGATTCCCAGGCCACGTCAATGGGCTTGTCAGCGCCGGTCACCGGATCGAGCATCAGCAGCTCGCGCCGTATCGGCGTGCCCTGGGCCAGCACCACCGCCCTGCCCGTACAGGCGGCGGCCTGCACCTGCGCATCGGCCGCGGCCTGCAGCGCCTGCAGGTCGTCGGCATGCCGGGCGGCCTGGCGCAGCACGGTGGTCATGGCCACCAGGTGGGAATGCACCCGCCGCGCCAGGTGCAGGTGGCCCAGCCCAGCGCCTCGGGTCTCCAGCAGGATGCTCACCGCGTGCCGCAGTCCGTTGACGTTGCGCCCGGTATCGGGCTGCACGCCGCCCATCATCAGGCGCAGGTCACCGGCCGTGGTGGGGTTGGTGTAGTACCACTCGGTGCTGTGGCCTTCGGCGGCCAGCGCGGCCAGGATGGGCTGGCGAAACCACGCCTCGCTGGCGCGGCCCAGGGTCTCGGGCAAGTTGGCCGTCATGGCGTATTGAAACAACAGGTCGTTGCGCTGCACGGCATTGAACTTCTGCAGGTAACGCCCCACCACCGCGTGCTCGTGCGCATCGACCACCACCACCGGCCGCTGGCTGCGCACCAGGGCGGCCAGCGCCTGCCCTTCGGGCGTGCGCAGCAGCAGGTGGTCGCGGTTGATGTCCATGCCGGCCGCGTTCACACGGCGCTGCCATTCGGCGCCATCGGGGTTGGCACGCGGCAGCACGATGACGTCGATGTGGTCGAGCACGGCCGACAGGCCGGTGCTCAGCAGTTGATCGGCCAGCACCAGCAGCGCTTCGGCACCGGCCGGCTCGTCGCCATGCTGCTGGCCCATCAGCAGCACGGCCGGACGCGGGCTGGCCCCGCGCGAGAAGTGCAGCGCCTGCAGCGCCACGCCCTCGTTCGAGCGGCCGGGCTGCAGGCGCTGCACTCGCGTGCCGGCCGGCGCAGCAGCGGCCATCGCGGCCAGCCGCTTGGCCAGTTCGTCATTGCTGGTGAAGGCCACGGCGCTCGGCGCCAGCGACGGCAGCTCGTAGTGCGTGGTGGGCGCCGGAAACCGGGCTGCCACAGCCGCGCTGTAGGGCATGCCCACCAGGACGGCCGCCCGGGCCGCTGAAGCCGCAGGGGCTGCAGAGGCCGCCGCCGGTGCCGCCGGAGCCGCCGCCGGTTGGGCCAGGGCCGACGCGGCCGCGATCAAGGCCCCAGCGGTCAATCGGCAAAGGTGCCAAGCCAGACGGGCGCCACGTTGTGCGGCCAACGCCCATGCGGGGAAACGAATCTTCATCCCCGTCACTTTAGCCGGGCACGCCGCTGGCGCCGGCCCAGGGCGTTTCGTCGCAAATGGCTGCGGCGCCAGTGCCAACACAGCCAGACTGCGCAGGCCCGTCACCCACAATCCCGCCATGCCCCAGCTGCTCGTACCACCCGCCCCGGCCATTGAAGCACCTGTGTGGCGCGGCTTCCTGCGGCGCGGCCTGCGCAACCAGCTGCTGTGCGTCGTGATCGCCGGCCTGATCTGGCTGATGACGCCGGGCGCACGCGGCAACCTCTACACCGCCTGGGTGTACTCGGCCGCCATCGGCACGGCGTGCTGGTTTTTCATCGATGGCGGCCGGTTGCTGCTGGCGGGTTGGCTGCCTGCCGATGACCAGCGGGCGCCCGAAGCGCGCCGGGCCCGCTGGCCAGGCGTGGGCTGGATGCTGGGGTGCATCCTGCTCGGCACCCCGGTGGGCTACACCCTGGGCGTGGCGGTGGGCGATGCGGTCACCGGCTTCAAGACGCCCAGCCTGCTGCAAAACCGGACGGCCTTGGTCATCAGCGTCATTGCGGCCGTGGTGGCCACAGGCTACTTCTATGTCAACGAGCGGCTGCGCGCCGAGCAAGCCGCCGCAGAAACCGCCCGCCGCGAGGCGACCGAAAGCCAGCTGCGCCTGCTGCAATCGCAGCTGGAGCCGCACATGCTGTTCAACACCCTCGCCAACCTGCGGGTGCTGATTGCCCTGGACGCGCCGCGCGCCCAGGCCATGCTCGACCGGCTCATCAGCTACCTGCGCACCACGTTGGGCGCATCGCACAGCACCCTGCACCCGCTGGCCACTGAATTTGCCTGGCTCGACGACTACCTGGCCCTGATGGCCCTGCGCATGGGTCCGCGCCTGCAGGTGCAGTTGCACCTGCCCGACGCCCTGCGCCAGGTGATGGTGCCGCCCCTGCTGCTGCAGCCAGTGGTGGAAAACAGCATCCGCCATGGCCTGGAGCCCAAGGTCGCAGGTGGCCGCATCGAGGTGCGGGCCGAGCAGCAGGGGCGGCACCTCGTGCTGACGGTGCGCGACACCGGCGTGGGCTTGTCCAGCCCCGGCGCTGCCGGCCAGGCCCTGGCGCCCGGCGCGCCGGCCAGCCACTACGGCACCCGCCACGTGGCCGCGCGCCTGGCCACGCTGTACGGCGCCGAAGGCCGTTTTCGGCTGCTAAGCGCCGACGGCGATGAAGGCGGTACCCTGGCCGAGCTGTGTCTGCCCTTGCCCCTGGCCGATGCCCCACCGGTGACCTGACATGCCCACCACACCCGCCCCTGACCGCACCGCCGTCACGGCCACCGCCCTCATCGCCGAAGACGAACCGCTGCTGGCCGCCGGCCTGGCGGCCGACCTGGCCCGCCTGTGGCCCGGCCTGCGGATCGTGGCCCAGGTGGGCGACGGGCTCAGCGCGTCCAGCCAGGCGCTGGCGCTGTTGCCACAAGTGTGCTTTCTCGACATTCGCATGCCCGGCGCCACCGGCCTGGAGGCCGCCCAGGCCCTGGCCGAAGACTGGCCCGAGGGCGTGCCCTTCCCGCTGCTGGTGTTCGTCACCGCCTTCGACCAATACGCGCTGGCCGCCTTCGACGCCCAGGCGGTGGACTACCTTGTCAAGCCGGTCGACAGCCCGCGCCTGGCCGCCTGCGTGGCGCGCCTGCAAGCCCGCCTGGCCGAGGCTGACCGGCCCAGCGCACCGCCGCCCCAAGCCGGGCTGGAACACACCTTGCAGCAGCTTCGGGCCTTGCTGGGCGGCGCCCCGGCACCGGCAGCGCCGAGACTGGCCGTCATCCAGGCGGGTGTGGGCAACACCGTGCACATGGTGCCGGTGGCCGAGGTGCTGTACTTCGAGGCGGCCGACAAGTACTTGCGCGTGGTCACCGCCGAACGCGAGCATCTGATTCGCCTGTCGCTGCGCGAGTTGCTGCCCCAGCTCGATGCACAGGTGTTCTGGCAGGTGCACCGCAGCCTGGTGGTGCAGGCCACGGCCATCACCACGGCCCAGCGCGATGAAACGGGCAAGGTGTACCTGCAACTGCGCGGCCGGCCCGAGCGGTTGACGGCCAGCCGCCTCTACGCCCACCTGTTCAAGGGCATGTAGGGCCGGGCCACCTGCCCCCGCTGAACTGGTGCAAGGCGCCCGCCGCCGCGTCGGCCGCAAGATCGGCTTTGCCGTCCACCTGACAGCGCCTGGTGGCCGGCGAGCTACAGCACCTGCGTGATCGGGGCTGACCCGCCCGGCAACTCGGGCGTTTGCAGGCGGAGTCGGCTCCTAGAATCGGGGCTCACTTCCTTGACCGGGCGCCGCGCGCGCCCGCGCCCCATGAGCCATTCCGCCTCTGCCGACACTGCCCACAAACCCGCCAACTTCCTGCGCACGCTGATCGAGCGCGAACTGGCCGACGGGGTGTATGCGCAGCGACAGTGGGGCGGCTCGCCGGGTGATGCAGCCCACCATGGCGCCGGTGGCGTCGACCCGGCGCCGGTGCGCCTGCGCTTTCCGCCCGAGCCCAACGGCTACCTGCACATCGGCCACGCCAAGAGCATCTGCCTGAACTTCGGCCTGGCGCGTGATTTTGGCGGTGTGTGCCACCTGCGCTTCGACGACACCAACCCCGAGAAAGAAGAGCAGGAATACGTCGACGCCATCGTCGAGATGGTGCACTGGCTGGGCTGGAGCTGGCAGGCCAACGGCAGCGATCACCTGTTCTACGCCAGCAACTACTTCGACTTCATGTACCGGGCGGCCGAGCACCTGATCGAGCGCGGCCTGGCCTATGTGGACGAGCAGACGCCCGAAGCCATGCGCGCCAACCGCGGCGACTTCACCACGCCCGGCACCAACAGCCCCTGGCGCGACCGCACGCCGGCACAGAACCTGGCGCGCTTTCGCGAGATGCGCGACGGCCAGCATGCCGACGGCAGCATGGTGCTGCGCGCCAGGATCGACATGGCCGCGGCCAACATCAACCTGCGTGATCCGGCGCTGTACCGCATCAAGCGCGCCCACCACCACAACACCGGCGACAAGTGGTGCATCTACCCGATGTACACCTATGCGCACCCGATCGAGGACGCGCTGGAGAACATCACCCACAGCCTGTGCACGCTCGAGTTCGAAGACCAGCGGCCGTTCTATGACTGGCTGCTGGGCACCTTGGCGGAATCGGCCACCCTTCCGGACGGCCGCGTGGTGGGCGGCCTGCTGCAAAGGCCCACGCCCAAGCAGCATGAATTCGGCCGGCTCAATCTCAGCTACGTTGTCACCAGCAAGCGCAAGTTACGGGCCCTGGTCGACGAAGGCCATGTGCAGGGCTGGGACGACCCGCGCATGCCCACCCTGGCCGGCATGCGCCGCCGCGGCTACACACCGGCGGCAGTGCGCAAGTTTGCCGAGGACACCGGTGCCAGCAAGACCAACATCTGGGTGGACTACAGCGTGCTCGATGGCGCGCAACGCGCCGACCTCGAAGGCCTGGCGCCACGCATGATGGCGGTTGTCGACCCGCTGCCGCTCAAGCTGGGCAATTGGGCCGCGCTGTACGGCGCCGGCCACATCGAGCCCTGCAGCGCGCCAGCCCACCCACAGCGGCCCGAGCTGGGCCAGCGCCAGTTCGGCCTGGGGCCGCAGGTGTGGATCGAGCGTGACGATTTTGCCGAGGTGCCCGCCAAGGGCTTCTTCAGATTGTTCCCAGGCAACAAGGTGCGCTTGAAGTACGGCATGGTGGTCGAGTGCACTGGTTGCGAGAAGGATGCCGACGGTCGCATCACCGCCGTGCTGGCCAATGTGGTGCCCGACACCAAGAGCGGCACGGCCGGTGCTGATGCCGTCAAGGTCAAGGGCACCATCACCTGGGTGGGCCAGCACGACGGCGTGGCCGCCACCATCAACCTGTACGACCGGCTGTTCACCGAAGCGCAGCCCGATGCCGGCGACCGCGATTTCCGCAGCGTGCTCAATCCGCACAGCAAGACAGTGGTGCAGGGGTTTGTCGAGCCGGCGCTTGCCGCCGTGGCCGCCGACGAGCGCTTTCAGTTCGAGCGCCACGGCTACTTCGTCACCGACCGCAAAGACCACGCGCCGGGCGCGCCGGTGTTCAACCGCATCACGGGCCTGAAAGAAACCTGGGCCAAATGACCTGCACGCCAGGATGAGCCACCGCCCATGAAACGCGCCTTCCCACCCCTGCTGATGCTGACCGTGGCCGCTGGGCCGCTGCGCCGCATGGCAGACTGCCTCGATGCTTGATTTCTGGCCCGGCTGCGGCTTTCATCACCTCCACCCCGATGACCAGGGCCGGCTGCCGCCTGCGCCGGCCTGGCTGGCCCATTGGCTGAACCGCCCTGAGCTGGCCCTGGTGGCCGAGAGCTGTGCGGCCGAGATCGCCCTGCACCGGGCCTTGCGCACCGACCCGTTGCGCCCGGTGCCTGCGGCCGAGCTGGCGGGCCTGGCCGACAACGATGCCCGTGACAACTACCGCCACTTCATCGCCCTGCGCGATGGCCTGGTGGCTGCCGGCACGCTGGAGGCT
Organism: Burkholderiaceae bacterium; assembly: GCA_031411195.1. Lineage (GTDB taxonomy): Bacteria > Pseudomonadota > Gammaproteobacteria > Burkholderiales > Burkholderiaceae_C > Pseudaquabacterium. Next base: position 6,639 of record JANOAQ010000331.1, read on the forward strand.
TTTTACAGCGGCTTGTTTCGGCAAGGCGCCATCGCCTTGCCACCGCTGTTCATCGACCTGATCGTGCAGGCCATCTTGCGCCACCTGCTGGAGCACGACGCCGATGCCCTGGTCTGCCGCGCCGCCGAGCTGCTGTTTCGCCCGCAACGCATCAGCCTGCAAAACGGCCGCGTGCTGGCGGCCGACCGGGCCACGGTGGATCGGCTGGGCGATGGCGGCGGCTTTGGCGCCCTGGGCCGGTTGCTGGCTGAAGCGCAGGTGCCGCTGCGAACGGCGCAATTGCAGGTGCTGAACACCGACAACGCCGCCGACTACTGGCACGACCGCAGCCACGACGGCACCGAGCGCCACCGCTTCGTGCTGGACCTGACCCACCAGGTGCCCAAGACCCTGGCGCCCGGCGTCAACGTGCCGCTCATCCTGGCCCACTCGGGCCTGGCGGCACTGGCCCGCGTGTTGCAGCGCTGGGTGCAGCACATGACGGGCGCTGCCGTCACCATCACGCCGCTGGCGCGCATCGACGATGCGGCCTGGCGCTGGCACGTGGGCCTGGACATGGAATCAACCGCCATCCTCAACGACCTTTACCGCGAGCAAGCGGTCGACGAGGTGCGGCTGGCCAGGCTGATCGGGCTGTTTCGCCTCGACTTTGCCAACCCCGCCGACATGCAGGCCGACCAGATCGGCGCGCCGGTGTGGCTGGGCCTGGCGATGGCAGCCGACGGCGCGTTGCGCCTGAAGCCGCAGAACCTCTTGATCAACCTGCCGCTGGCGCGCCCGCACTGACGGCACGCCGCCGCAGCCCGATCAGGCCGGGTGGCCCACGGTGAAATCGTTCAACCCGCTACGGTCGCTGCCCTTGAGCAGCCACAGCGGCCGCTGCGCAAAGTTCACCGCCACGCCCGTCTTGCCATCCATCGGCTTGAGCTGCCGGTCGAAGTGCGAGGTGGCCGGCATGTAGCGCAGCGCCACACCGGTGCGCCGCTGCGGGCTGGTATTGGCCGCTGCGCCGTGCACCATGTAGACATCATGCAGGCTCATCTGGCCGGGCTGCAGTTCGATGTCCACCGCCTGGGCTTCGTCGAAGTGGCCTGCAGCCAGGCGCTGCTGAAGCGTCAGGTCGGTGCGGTCTTCATGCAGGTGCGGGTGCAGCACCTGGCCCCGGTGCGATCCGGGGATGACACGCAGGCAACCGTTGGCGCGGGTGCTGGGCTCCAGCGCCACCCAGACGGTGCAGTTGGCCAGTGGCCGGATGGGCCAGTAGTGGCCGTCCTGGTGCCAGGGCGTCTCGAAGCCGTCACCGGCCGGTTTGCAGAAGACGTGCGCACCCCACAGGATCACGTGCTCGCCGATCACACCCGACACCAGATCGACGATCTCGGGATCACGCGCCAGATCCAAAAACGCCGCCACGCCGCGCACGCCTTCGCCGTTGTCGGCGCCGCCCGGGCGCTCGATGTGGGCCGACACCAATTTTTCGGGCCGCACGCCGGGGTTGCGGCGGATCAGCTCGTCCAGCGCCTCGCGCAAGGCATCGACCCGCCCCTGGGGCAAGCGCCAGGCAGGCACCACCCAGCCATCTTGCTGGTAGTGGTCAAGCTCGGCAGTGGACAGGCGGCTCATGGGGGGCTCCGGTGCCAAGGGATGCGCGATTGTGCGGGGGGACTGCGGCAGGGTTTGCGGCAGGGTTTGCGCAAGGTTGTGCGGCAGGGCCGAACAAGCGCTCGGCCAGCGCCACAGGGTCATTGAGGGTGCGCACTGCATCAAACGCAACCTGCGCCTCGGGGTGGCCCTTGCGCAGCAGACTGAGCCACTGCTTCATCCGGCCGGTGCGGTGGCGCGGCTCGACATGGCGGGCGATGTTGGCCCAGTAGCGCGCCAGCAGTGGCACCAGATCGGCCCAGACCACCGGGCGGCTGGCTTGCCCATCGGCCGCGCGCAGTGCCCAGGCCAGGCCAGGCCGGGCCACCATGCCCCGACCCAGCATCAGCGCCTGACAACCTGATTCGGCCCGCGCACGCTGCGCATCGGCAACCGTCCAGATTTCGCCGTTGGCAATCACCGGGATGTTGATGGCCTGGCGGATGTGGCCGATGCGGTCCCAGTAGGCCGGCGGCTTGTAGCCCTGCACCTTGGTCCGCCCATGAACCACCAGTTCGCAGGCTCCGGCATCGGCAATGGCGCGGGCCGCGTCCAGCATGCGCGACTCGTCCAGGTTGCCCAGGCGCATCTTGGCCGACACGGGCAGATGCGCCGGCACCGCACGCCGCACCGCCGCCACGATGGCGCCCACCAGCTCGGGCTCGTCCAGCAGCACCGCGCCACCGCGGTGGCGATTCACCGTCTTGGCCGGGCAGCCGAAGTTCAGGTCGATGCCCTCGGCGCCCAGCTCGGCCAGGCGGGCCGCGTTGTCGGCCAGGCAGGCCGCGTCGCTGCCCAGCAGCTGGGCCCGCACCAGCGTGCCTGCAGCCGTGCGGCTGCCGTTGCGCAGCTCGGGCATCACCCGCAAGAAGGCGCGGGCCGGCAGCAAACGGCCGGTGACGCGTATGAATTCGCTGACGCACCGGTCTACGCCGCCCACCTGGGTGAGCACGTCACGCAGGCTGTGGTCGAGCAGGCCCTCCATGGGCGCGAGCAGGATGGTCATGGGCCGCGCAGTGTAGGGCGCGCGGGTGCGGGACAATCCTCTGATGAAAACCCCCTCGCGGCTGCAGCCGCTGTTGGACGAAGGCCTGATCGACAGCGTGCAGCGCCAGTTGATGAGCGGCAAGGAAGCCATGGTCTTCGTGGTGCAAAGCGGCGGCGAGACGGTGTGCGCCAAGGTCTACAAGGAGGCCACCCACCGCAGCTTTCGCCAAGCGGTGGACTACACCGAAAACCGCAAGACCAAGAACAGCCGCCAGGCCCGGGCCATGGCCAAGGGCACCAAGTTCGGTCGCCAGGCCATGGAAGCGGCTTGGCAAAGCGCCGAGGTGGATGCGCTGTACCGCCTGGCCGCCGCCGGCGTGCGGGTGCCCAAGCCGATCAACTTCCATGAAGGTGTGCTGTTGATGGAGCTGGTGTGCGATGCCAACGGCGACGCCGCCCCGCGCCTGAACGACCTGAGCTTCACACCCGAAGAAGCGCGTGCCCACCACGCCACCCTGATGCGCGAAGTGGTGCGCATGCTGGCCGCGGGCGTGGTGCACGGCGACTTGAGCGAGTTCAACATCCTGGTGGGTGCCGACGGCCCGGTCATCATCGACCTGCCGCAGGCAGTGGATGCCGCCGGCAACAACCACGCCGCCGCGATGCTTGAGCGCGATGTGGCGAACCTGCGTCACTACTTCGGCCGGTTTGCGCCCGAGCTGCTGGCCACCGACTACGGCTGCGAGGTCTGGTCCCTGTACGAAAAGGGCCTGCTGACGCCCGACACCACGCTGACGGGCCAGTTCACGCAGGTGCTCAAGCCGGTCGACCTGGGCCTGGTGCTGGCGGTGATCGACGATGCCAAGGACGAAGAGGCTGCGCGCCAACAGCGCATGCAGGAACCGCGATGACCCACCCGACCGAAGATTTCGCCATCAACCACACCCGCGCCTGGGTCAACCGGGCCGTGATCGGACTGAACCTTTGCCCCTTTGCCAAGGCGCCGCAGGTCAAGGGCCAGGTGCGCTACGTGGCCAGCCGCGCCACCGACCCGGCCGGCTTGCTGGCCGACCTGGTCCGCGAGCTCGAGCGCCTGGCCGAATCGCCCGCCGACAAGATCGAGACCACGCTGCTGATCCACCCGCAGGTGCTGGGCGACTTTGCCGAGTACAACGATTTCATCGAGATCGCCGAAGACACGGTGGCCGAACTGGGCCTGGAGGGCGTGCTGCAGGTGGCCAGTTTTCACCCGCAGTTCCAGTTCGAGGGCACCGGGCCGGACGACGTCACCAACGCCACCAACCGCTCGCCCTACCCCACCCTGCACCTGATCCGCGAGGACAGCATCGACCGCGCGGTAGAGGCCTTTCCCGAGGCCGAGGCCATCTACGAGGTGAACATGGCCACGATGGAACAGTTGGGCGACGCCGGCTGGGCCGAATTGCAGCGCCAGTGCGCCGCCGATGCGGCCGGTGGCCTGGCCGGCGAAGCGGCGCCTGGCAGCCAATAACGACAAGACCGCCGGCCGGGGCCGGCCTACGCTGGACCACCGCATCCAGCCATCGGAAGGCCCCCATGGATTTTCAGCACAGCCCACGCGCCACGCCCTTGCTGGCGCAATTGACGGCTTTCATGGCCGAGCAGGTGGTGCCCGTCGAGGCGCTGTACCGCCAACAGGCCCGCAGCGGCCCGCCCGGGCGCACGCCGCCCATCGTGCAGCAACTCAAGCGCGTGGCACGCGAGGCCGGCCTGTGGAACCTGTTTTTGCCCGGCAGCCACGGCGCCGGGCTGAACAACGTCGACTACGCGCCGCTGGCCGAAGCCATGGGCCGGGTGCTGTGGGCCAGCGAGGTGTTCAACTGCTCGGCGCCCGACACCGGCAACATGGAGGTGCTGTCGATGTACGGCACACCGGCCCAGCAAGAGCGCTGGCTCAAACCCCTGCTGGCCGGTGAATTGCGCTCGGCCTTCTCGATGACCGAGCCGGCGGTGGCGTCGAGTGATGCCACCAACATCCGCTGCAGCATCGTGCGCGATGGCGATGAATGGGTCATCAACGGCCGCAAGTGGTTCACCTCGGGCGCGCTGGCCGACGATTGCCAGCTGCTGATCGTGATGGGCCAGTCATCACCCGATCACCCCAACGCCCACCTGCGCCAGTCGATGGTGCTGGTGCCCAAGCACACACCCGGCGTGCGCATCGTGCGCGACCTGCATGTCTTCGGCTTCGACAGCGCGCCGGTGGGCCACCCCGAGATCGTGTACGACAAGGTGCGGGTGCCGCTCGACCACATGCTGCTGGGTGAGGGCCGGGGCTTCGAGATCGCCCAGGGCCGGCTGGGCCCGGGCCGCATCCACCACTGCATGCGCCTGATCGGCTGCGCCCAGCGCGCGCTGGAGATGATGTGCCAGCGCGCCACGGCGCGCCGCGCCTTCGGCCACCTGCTGGGCGAGCATGGCTCGGTGCGCGAAGACATCGCCCGCAGCTTTTGCGAGATCGAGCAGGCGCGCCTGCTCACCCTGCGCGCGGCCGAC
>JANOAQ010000332.1:0-15305 GCA_031411195.1 Burkholderiaceae bacterium
CGCCCTGGCAGGCCATCAGCGCGGCCAAGGCCGTGCTGGTGCAGTGGGACCACGGCGTCAATGCGCAGCTCAACAGCGCCGACATCACCACGCTGCTCAAGCGCAAGCTGGCCGAGGACGACGGCTTCGGCTACTTCAGCCAGGGTGATGCGGCCGCCGCGCTCAAGGGCGCAGCCAAGACGCTCACCGCCGAGTACCAAGCCCCGCTGCTGGCCCATGCCACGCTGGAGCCGATGAACTGCACCGTGCACTACACGCCCGATGCCAAGGACGGCCCGCTGGCCAGCGTGTGGGCGCCCACCCAGGTGCCGGGCCTGGGCCGCTATGTGGCCGCGCAGGCCCTGGGCCTGGACAGCGGGCAGGTGGCGATGAACGTCACCCTGCTGGGCGGTGGCTTCGGCCGCCGGCTGGAGGTGGACTTCATCGCCCAGGCCGCCCACATCGCACGCAGCCAGCCGGGCGTGCCGGTGCAGACCTTCTGGAGCCGCGAGCAGGACAGCACGCACGACTTCTACCGCCCGCCCTGCGTGGCGCGCTACCAGGCCGGCTTCGATGCGCAGGGCCAGCTGGTGGCGTGGACAGCAGCCTCGGCCGGGCCGTCGATCGTGCAGCAATTTCTGAACCGGCAGTTCGGCCTGGCGGGGGCCGGGCCCGACAAGACCACCGCCGAAGGGGCCTTTGACCAGCCCTATGAATGGCCCGCCGCGCGCATCGCCCACCGCATCGTCGAGCTGCCGGTGCCGGTGGGCTTCTGGCGGTCGGTCGGGCATTCGCACCAGGCGTTTTTCAAGGAGAGTTTTGTCGACGAGGCGGCGCACGCCGCAGGGCAAGACCCGCTGGCATTTCGCGCGCAGTTGCTCAAGCAGCACCCCCGGCATGTGGCGGTGCTGCAGCGCGCAGCCGTCAAGGCCGGCTGGGGCTCGCCGCTGGCCCCGGCCGCCGATGGCGCCAAGAAGGCCCGAGGCATCGCCCTGCACCAATCTTTCGGCAGCATCGTGGCCCAGGTGGCCGAGGTGTCGCTCGACCCCGCCGACGCCAAGCGCATCCGCGTGCACCGGGTGGTGGCCGCCATCGACTGTGGGCTGGCCGTCAACCCCAACGGCATCCGCCAGCAGATGGAAAGTGCGGTGGTCTTCGGCCTGACGGCGGCGCTGTACGGCGAAATCACGCTCGACAAGGGCCAGGTGCAGCAGGGCAATTTTCACCAGCAGGCGCTGCTGCGCTTCGATGAATGCCCGGTGGTCGACACCGAGATCATCGCCAGCGCCGAACCGCCCGAAGGCGTGGGCGAGCCCGGCACGCCGCCCATCGCACCTGCCGTGGCCAATGCCCTGTTCGCCCTGACCGGCCAACGCCTGCGCAGCCTGCCGCTGAAGCTGGCCTGATGCGCACCACGACGCGCCCAACCGCGAGCCCGACATGAGCACCTCCCTCAAGATCAACGACAAGACCCTGACCGTCGACGCCACGCCCGACACCCCGCTGTTGTGGGTGCTGCGTGGCGACTTGAAGATGACCAGCACCAAGTTCGGTTGCGGCATGGCCCTGTGCGGCGCCTGCACGGTGCACATCGACGGCGTGCCCAGCCGCAGCTGCGTGACGCCGCTGTCGGCCGTAGGCGAGCGCACGGTGACCACCATCGACGGCTTGCAGGGCAAGGAGATCACGGCCCTGCGCGCGGCCTGGACTGAAGTGGATGTGGTGCAGTGCGGCTACTGCCAGGGCGGCCAGTTGCTGGCGGCTGCCGCGCTGTTGAAGGCCACGCCCCAACCGAACGATGCGCAGATCGACGCAGCCATGAGCGGCAACCTGTGCCGCTGCGGCACCTACCCGCGCATCCGAACCGCCATCCACGACGCCGCCAAGCGCCTGGCGGTGGGCTGAGGCCTCGTTAGAGCCCGCCTCAGATCCCGGCGTCGAAGTGCGCGCCGGGCCGCTGCGCACATTCTTCGAACAGGCGCACCGTGCAGGCGGCGCACACCGCCGGGTCCAAGGTGGGCACGATGGCGGCGATGGCGCGGTGCTTGTCGGGGAAGACATGGTCGGCGCCCAGCCGGTCGAGAAAACCGGTGCGCTGCCACAGCGTGATGACCTGCGGGCGTGGCCGGTGAAAGTAGAGCGCCCCGCCCAGCTCGGCGCGGCGCATGCGCTCGTCGTCCCACAGGTCGGCGGCGGCCAGGTCGATGGTGTTCATGCTCTTGGCCATCACCAGCAGGTGGCGCTGGCCGGTGGGGCTGGCCGCCGCACGCTGGCGCAGTCCGCGCAGGTGGTCGGCCACGTGCGACACCGCGCCGAACCAGACCGAGCCTTCCATGCGCAGCAGCTTGAGCTGCGGGCACTCGGGCAACATGCCCCGGGCGCCGTCGACCACCACGAAAGGGCGATCGGCGCGGTGGCTGTCAAACCCCATGCTGCGCAGGGCGGGCCGCGCAGTGCGGTAGAGGTAGACCACCAGCGACAGCATCACGCCGGCCAGCACCGCCATCTCCAGGCGCATCAGCAGCGTGGCGGCTGCGGTGGCTGCGGCGATGGTGAACTCGCTGCGCTCCAGGCGCCAAAGGCGCACCCAGGCCGCCTGGTCCACCAGTCCCCAGGCCACCACCAGCAGCAAGGCGCTCACGCCGGCCAGCGGTATCCAGGCCAGCAGCGGCGCGGCCAGCGCCACCAGCGCCACCAACCACACCGCCGACGCCACGGCGGCCAGCGGCGTGCGTGCGCCGGCCTCCAGGTTGGGCAGCGACCGGTTCAGCGAGCCGCACACCACCAGCCCGCCACTGAGGGCTGAGCTGAGATTGCCCAGGCCCTGGCCCAGGCATTCGCGGTTGACGTCGATCACCTGGCCGCTGCGTTGGGCCAGAGCCTTGGCGATGGCCATGGCCTGGCCCAGTGCCACGATGGTCAGTGCCAGCGCGGCCTGCAACAGCGGTGAGCCCAGGGCCGACAAGCGGTCCAGGTCGTGCCCGGGCCAGCGCCATTGTGGCCAGGCCGACGGTGGCTCGCCCACCCGCAGCGGTGCCGCGCCGGCCAGCAGCGGGTGGCTTGTCAACCACCAGCAGGCGGCGATGCCCACGCCCAGCGCCACCAGCATGAATGGCCCGCGCCGCCACCAGGCACGGCCGGCCACCGCCACCGCCAGCGTGAGGCCACCCACCAGCAGTCCCGGCCAGGCCTGGCCCGGCCCCGCCAGCGCCTGTTGCCAGGCCTGCACCGGGCTGGCCCGGCCGGCCGCGCCCATCAAGCCGGCCAGCGCATACCAGGCAATCAGGCCCGCCGCACCGGTGGTGAAACCCAGCATCACCGCCGGCGAGATGAAATTGGCCAGCGCGCCCAGGCGGGCGGTGGCCAGGCCGATCTGGACCAGGCCCACCAGCAGCGTGAGGGCCAGCGCCAGCGGCACCAACAGGCTGGCGTCGCCGGCAGCCAATGGCACCAGCATGGCGCCCAGGGCCAGCGAGGTGGCGTTGGTGGGCCCCGACATCACCTGCCGGCTCGACCCGCCCAGCGCCGCCACCGCGCAGGGCAAGGCTGCAGCGGCTAGGCCCATGGCCGGTGGCAGGCCGGCCAAGGCCGCAAACGCGATGCCCTGGGGCAGCACCAGCACCGCACCCAGCAGCCCCGCCTGCACATCGGCGCGAACGCTGATGCGGTTGACATCGGACACCCAAGGCCCCAACCACCGGGCCAGGGTGCGGCTCAAACGGGGCGAATCTGCAAACGATGCACGCATGGCACAAGCGTAGCAGTGCAGCCATGGCAGCCGGTGCAGCCAGTGCAGACCATCAGGCCGGATCGACCGCCGGCAAATTACGATAAGGTCAAAACCAACAACGCAAGCCCTGCCCGACGACATGACGCCGCCAGACGACCACGCCATCGCCGCTGCCCTGCGTGCACAACAGGTGCACACGCATCGCCTGAACATGCCGTGGGCAGTGGGCGGCTCGGCCACTGCGGCATTGATCTTCGTGGCCGTGCTGCGCGGTGCAGTGCCCGATGCCGTGCTCGTGAGCTGGCTGTCCGCCGTGGGCGCGGTGCTGCTCGGGCGTGTGGGCATCGGCCTGTGGCATCGCCGCTTCGAAAGCACCGCAACGCCCGGCGCGGCGGCGCTGCAGCCCTGGCTGGGGCGCTACCGGCTGGGCTATGTGGCCCATGGCCTGGTGTGGTCCCTGGCCGGCCTGATACCCCTGCCCCCCGGCGATGCCCTGCACCTGGCGGTGCTGATCATCGTGCTGGCCTGCATCACCGCCAGCAATTTCGTGTTGACGGCGTTCGACCTGGTGGCGGCCCTGTGCTTCGGCATTCCGGTGCTGAGCGTGCTGTCAGCGCGCCTGCTGCTGCTGCAGCAAGAGCCGCTGTATGCCTTGCTGGGGCTGGCCAGCCTGTTCGTCCTGGGCTTCTTGAGCCTGACCGCGCGGCGCGCCAACGGCGTGGTGCGCGAGTACGTGGCCTTGCGCCTGGCCCAGAGCGCGCAAACCGCCGCCCTGCGCAGCAGCGAAGACCTGCTCGAACGCACGGGCGCCACCGCAGGCGTGGGCGGCTGGGAGCTCGACCCATTCAGCCAGGCCATGCGCCTGACCCTGCAGGCCTGTCGCATCCATGGCCTGCTGCCCAATGCGCGGCCGCACCTGGACAGCTTTGTCAGCCACTACCTCATCGGCCAACGGGCCGGCTTGCACGCGGCCTTTCAACGGGCCTTGCGCGAAGGCGAACCCTTCGACCTGGAGCTGGCACTGCAAACGCCCCAGGGTGAGCATCGCTGGGTCCACCTGATCGGCCAGGCCGAAGGCCCCATCGGCCAACCCACCCGTGTGACCGGCGTGGTGCAGGACATCACCCGCGCCCGCCAGACCGAGCACGATCTGGCCGAGAAACACCACCTGCTCACGCTGCTGGTTCAAACCACGGGCGAAGGTTTCTGGTTCATCGACAGCCAGGCCGTCACCACCGACGCCAACCCGGCCATGTGCAAGATCCTGGGCTACCCGCGCGAGCAACTGCTGGGCCGCAGCATCTTCGATTTCGTCGATGAGGCCAACCGCGCCATCTTTGCCAGGCAGCTTCAGCAGCGCGCCATCGGCGTTGCCGGTGGCTACGAGATCGAGCTGACCCGCGCCGACGGCACCCAGGTGGCCTGCTACAACCACGCGACACCGATCCACGACAGCAACGGCCAGCGCATCGGATCGATCGGCATGTGGAGCGACATCAGCGAGCGCAAGCGCGCCGAGCAGCAGTTGCTGGCCACCAGCGCCGCGCTGCGCCAGACCTCGCAGGAGTTGCAGGACACCCTGGACAGCATCAGCCAGGGCATTGTCAAGTTCGCCGCCGACGGCCGGGTGGCCGCAGCCAACCACCGCGTGCTCGAACTGCTGGACCTGCCCGATGAACTGATGTCCGGGCAAACCACGTTCCAGGAGGCGGTGCACCGGCAAAATCTGGCGGGCGGCATGGGCCCGGACCCGCACTGCCTGGATGCCGAAGGCCGGCGCCACGAGTGGCCGCAAGACCTGCGCGATCTGCCCGATCACTACGTGCGCCACACCCGATCGGGCAAGATGCTGGAGGTGCGCACCCGCCACTTGGGTGACGGCAGCATCGTGCGCACCTTTGCCGATGTCACCGCCTACTTCGACTCGCAGCGCGCGCTGCGCGAAAGCGAACTCGAACTTCGCACGCTGCTGGCGGCGTTTCCGGGCTTCATTGCAGTACTGGATTGGCAGTGGCGCTACACCTTTGTCAACGACCGCTTCGCCGCCTTGATGGGCCGGCCGGCCGAGGCGCTTTTGGGCTTGCACGCCAAGGCGGTGCTCAGCCCCGAGCGTCTGCGCGGCGTCGAGCATTCGGTGGCGCTGGCGCTGCAGACCGGGCAGTACACCGAGATGGTCGAGTATCCGGAAACGGCATTTCGACCCAGGACCTACCTGCAGGTGACCTACGCCGCCGGCATCGCCGATAGCCTGGGTCATCGCCATCTCTACGCCTTTTCGATGGACATCACCGCCCGCAAGGTGGCTGAAGATGCCGTGCTGGCCGCCAAAAACGAGGCCGAGCGCGCCAACCAGGCCAAGTCGCAGTTCCTGTCGAACATGTCGCACGAGTTGCGCACGCCCCTCAATGCCATCCTCGGCTTCAGCCAGTTGCTGTGCACCGACACGCGCCACCCCTTGAACCCTTCGCAGCAGTTGCAGATGACCGAGATCGTGCGCGGTGCCAGGCACCTGCTCGAACTGATCAACGAAGTGCTCGATCTGGCCGTGGTCGAGACCGGCAAGCTGCGGGTCGAAAACCTGCCGGTGGACCTGCCGCCGCTGGTGCAGGCTTGCCTCGCACTGGTCGAGCCGCTGGCCGAGGGCCTGTCGGTGCGCCTGTTGCCAACCCGGTGGCACGAGCCCGTGGTGCCCGTGCTGGCCGACCCCATGCGCCTGAAGCAGGTAGTGCTCAACCTGCTGGGCAATGCCATCAAGTACAACCGCGCCGGTGGCACGGTGCAGATCGATGTGCAAGCCGATGGCCAGTCGGTGTGCATTGCCATCGATGACGATGGTCCGGGCATCGATCCGGCACAGCGCCTGCGCCTGTTCGATGCCTTCGAGCGCCTGGACGCCGGCAACGGCACGGTGCAAGGCGCCGGCCTGGGGCTGGCCTTGAGCCGCGGCCTGGTGACCGCGATGCACGGCACCATCGACGTGCAAGACCGCCCTGGCGGCGGCAGCCGTTTCTGGATACGGCTGCCAATGGCGCCTGCCTCGTTTGCGCCTGAAGCCCTTCGGGCGACAAGCCCGGCAGCGCCACCGGCAGCCGCAACGCAAGCGGCAACGGCGATGGCCGTGCACCGGGTGCTCTGCATCGAAGACAACCCGATCAACGTGATGTTGATGGAGGCGATGTTCGAGCGCCTGCCCGGCCTGCAACTGCACTGCGAAACCACGCCTGAGGGCGGCATTCTCTGGGCGCAAACCCATGAGCCCGACCTGATCCTGCTCGACATCCAGTTGCCGGGCACCGACGGCTTTGCGGTGCTGCAGGCACTGCGCAGCCACCCGGCGTGCGCGGCCACTCCGGTGGTGGCCGTCAGCGCCGACAACCTGCCGGCCATCGTTCAGCGGGCACAGGCCGCCGGCTTTGCAGACTACGTCGCCAAACCCTTCGAGCTGGAAACCTTGCTCGCAGCCATCACCCGCCTGCTGCCCCCGCGCTGACAGCGCTTCATGCGCTTGGCCGGTGCCACCACCAGGCACCCAGCAACACGCCACCGGCCAGCAACCAGAGGGCAAGCACCACCGCAATGCCCCAGGCCCAGCGAGGCAAGCGTTGTGGGGGCGCGGCCTGGGCTTCGGCCAGGCAGGCCTGCCACAGGCCGGGCGGACACAGGCGCACCACCAGCCACAGGCCCAGCGGCACCAGCAGCAGGTCGTCCAGCTGACCGAGCACGGGGATGAAATCGGGCACCAGGTCGATCGGGCTGAGCGCATAGGCCAGCACCGCCACCGCCAGCCAGCGGGCGGCGCGTGGCGTGGCCGGGTGCTGGTACAGCTTCCACAGGGCGAGCACCCGCACCCGCAGGTTGGCGGCCTGCTTCCAGCGGCGCAGCAGATCGGTCAGGCCGGCCATGGGCAGCGCCGCACCGGTGGCATCAGGCGCTGGCCGCAGCCGCCTGGAAGGCGCGGTCGAGTTGCGCGACCCAGCCGGCCTTGGCCGCGTCGCTGGCAAAGCTGGCCTCGAAGCTGTTGCGCATCAACCGGTAGGCCTGCTCGGCGCCCAACTGCGGCAATGCGTCGAAGGTGGCAGTGAAGTTGGCATTCAGGTAGCCGCCAAAGTAGGCCGGGTCGTCGCTGTTGACGGTGGCGCACAGGCCGGCGGCCAGCAGTGCGGGCAGCTGGTGTTCGGCCAGGGTCTTGTAGACGCACAGTTTGTCGTTGGACAGCGGGCACACCGTCAGCGGCATGCGGCTGGCCGCCAGGCGCTGCACCAGGGCGGGGCTCTCGACACAGCGCACGCCGTGGTCGATGCGCTGCACTTGCAGCACGTCCAGCGCACTTTCGATGTAGGCCGGCGGGCCTTCTTCACCGGCATGCGCCACCAAGTGCAGGCCCAGGGCCTTGGCCTGGGCAAACACGCGGGCAAACTTTTCGGGCGGGTGGCCGCGCTCGCTGCTGTCCAGGCCCACGCCGATGATCAGGTGGCGGTAGGGCAGCGCGGCCTGCAGGGTGGCGGTGGCCTCGTCTTCACTCAGATGGCGCAAGAAGCACAGGATCAGGCTGGCGCTGATGCCCAATTGCGCCTGCGCTTGCTGGCAGGCGCGGTGCAGGCCGCGGATGACCACCCCGATGTCGACGCCGCGCGCAGTGTGGGTCTGCGGGTCGAAAAAAAGCTCGGCGTGCACCACGTGGTCGGCCTGCGCGCGCAGGAAGTAGGCCCAGGCCATGTCGAAGAAGTCCTGTTCTTCGATCAGCACGCTGGCACCGGCGTAGTAGATGTCCAGAAAGCTCTGCAGGTCGCTGAAGGCATAGGCCGCGCGCAGCGCCTGCACGCTGGGGTAGGCCAGGGCCACACCGTTGCGCTGGGCCAGGGCGAAGATCAGCTCGGGCTCGAGCGAGCCTTCGATGTGGATGTGCAGCTCGGCCTTGGGGGCGCTGCACAGCAGGGCCGGCAGGGCACTGCGCACGATGGCGGCAAAGTCGATCGTCATGGTCAGCAGGTTCCGAAGGTAATGCCCAGCGCCCGCAAGTGGCGACGGTAGGCCATGGCGCTGCGGTCGGCGGCGCTGTGCAGCTCTTGCACGGGCGCATCGGCGCTGATCGGCAGGCAACGCGGGCGCTGCGATTCCAGCACCGGCTGGTCCTGCGTGAAGATGGTGTGCTGAAAGGCTTGCAGGCGTTCGTCGGGCGAGTCGAAATCATTCATCGCCAGGCGAAACCACACCCGGCTGAACTCGGGCGAAACCGGGCAAATGAACAGCGCGATCGACTCGCGAAAATCGGCCACCGCCACCGTAGTGGCATCAGGCACCTTGGTGAGCACCGCCGTGTAGGGCGCGTTCACCTCGTAGGTGTAGTCCACGTCGGCACCGCCCTGGGCATGCACGCTGGACTGTGGCTGCCAGGCCTTGCAGCCCGATGCCAGAAAGCCCGTGGGCGTGGTTTCCACCCGGTAATCGACCACGGCGGTGTGGCCCCGGTCGCCCAGCCAGCCTTCATGCACAAAACCGAAGTGGGCCATGTCGAGAAAGTTCTCGACGATGCGCGGCGCGCTGGTGGCCACGTCGTAAGGGCCGCAATTGACCTTGCGCAGGCGGGGCTCGTCTTCGGCGGCAAAGGCCGGTGGTGATGCTTCACCCTCGGCCGCCAGACGCACCCACACCAGGCCGTAACGCACCATGGCCGCGAACACCGTGGCGCGGTGCGAGGCTGGCGGCACGAAGCCGGGCAGCGCCGGTACCACCACCACCTGCCCACCGCCCGCAAAACGCCAGCCGTGGTACGCGCACTCGAGCTGCCCATCGCGCACGCAACCCATGGACAAGGCTGCACCCCGGTGCGGGCAGCGGTCTTGCCAGGCCTGCACGGCACCCTGATCATCGCGCCACAACACCAACGCCTCGTCGAGCAACTGCACCGCCACAGGCTTTGAAGCGACCGCGCTGACCAGCGCCACCGGGTGCCAGTGCCGAAGCTCTACCGGCTCGCCGACTGCGGCGCCGCCACCCAGCAGACGCCGCGGAGCCGGCTCTGCCGGTCCGCTGGGGTCGCCCCCCCGGGGGGGAGCGCCGCAGGCGCTTCGGGGGGGGGTCATTTCGCCGGCGGCTTGCCTTCAACCCCTTTGAGGAAGAAGTTGACCTTGCTGTTCCAGGCGTCGTCGGCCACCACGTCCTTGGCCAGCACTTCCTTGCCGGTGTTGTCGACCAGCGGGCCCTTGAAGACGGCCAGGGTGCCGTCCTTGATGCCGGCCTTGGCGGTCTCGACCATCTTCTTCACATCGTCAGGCACGACATCGGCGATCTTGACGAAGTCGTTCATGCCTTCCTTGGTGCCCCACTTGGTGTCGGCGGTCTTCCAGGTCTTGCCCAGCACGTCGTTGACGACCTTCTCGTAGTACACCGCCCAATTCAGCACCGCCGAGCCCAGATGGGCCTTGGGCGCATAGGCGCTCATGTCGCTGTCCCAGCCAAAGGCGTACTTGCCAGCTTTTTCGGCCGCCTGCAGCACGGCCGAACTGTCGGTGTTTTGCAGCAGAACGTCGGCACCGCCGTTGAGCAACGTGACGGCAGCCTCGGATTCCTTGGGCGGATCGAACCAGGTGTTGACCCACACCACCTTGAGCTTGGCCTTGGCATTGACGCTCTGTGCGCCGAGCAGGTAGGCGTTGAGGTTGCGCATCACCTCGGGGATGGGGAACGAGCCCACGAAGCCCAGGGTGTTGCTCTTGGTCATCTTGCCGGCCACGATGCCCGCCAGGTAGGCGTCTTCGTAAAAGCGGCCTTCGTAGACGCGCAGGTTCGGCCCGGTCTTGTAGCCGGTGGCGTGCTCGAAATACACATCCGGATGGTCCTTGGCCACTTTTTCCATCGCATCGCCGTAGCCGAAGCTGGTGGCGAAGATCACCTTGTTGCCCTGGGCCACCAGGTCGCGGATCACGCGCTCGGCGTCAGGGCCCTCGGGCACCTTCTCGACGAAGCTGGTCTTGATCTTGTCGCCGAACTTGGCCTCGATCGCCTTGCGGCCGGTGTCGTGCGCGAAGGTCCAGCCCGCATCGCCGACAGGGCCGACGTAGATGAAGCCGATCTTCAGCGGATCAGCTTTGGCCGCAGCAGACGCCGGTGCCGATGCGGCAGGGGCGGCAGGGGCGGCTTCTTCCTTCTTGCCGCAGGCGGCCAGCAGGGTGGCGCCCGCCACGGTGGCCAGCGAGGCCCACTTGAGCATCAGGCGTTTGGAACGATCGGTCATCTCGACTCCTGTCAGGTTTAGGTATGGAACAGCGCGCACGCCGCGCACAACGAGCAGAGCGTGCAGAGAAAACGGCCAGCTCAGCCGCCCGGGTAAAAAGGCTTGCCCAGCGAGGCCGGCATGTTAGCCCGCAGCCACAAGGGGTTGCGGGAGATCAGCACCAGCACCACCACGGTGGCCACATAGGGCAGCATGCTCAAGAACTGACTGGGCACATCCACCCCCAGGCCTTGCAAGTGCAACTGCAGCATGGTGACCCCGCCGAACAAATAGGCACCCAGCAGGATGCGGGCCGGGCGCCAGGTGGCAAACACGGTCAGGGCCAGCGCGATCCAGCCGCGACCGGCCACCATGCCTTCGACCCACAGCGGCGTGTAGACGGTGGACAGGTAGGCCCCGGCCACGCCGCAAAGCCCACCACCGGCCAGCACCGCAGCCAGCCGCAGCAGACGCACCTTGTAGCCCAGGGCATGCGCCGACTCAGGCGATTCACCCACCGCGCGCAACACCAGGCCGGCGCGGGTGCGGTAGAAGAACCAGGCCACCACCACCACCGCCAGCACCGTGAGGTAGACCATGGGATGCTGGCGGAACAGTGCCGGCCCGATGAAGGGGATGTCGCTCAGCAGCGGCACGGCGTGGCTCACCGGATCGCCCAGCTTCTGGCCCACGTAGGGCACGCCGACAAAGGCCGAGAAGCCCCCGCCGAACAAGCTGACGGCCAGGCCGGTGGCGTACTGGTTGGCGTTGATCCAGATGACCAGCCAGCCGAACACCGCCGCCAGCACCGCCGCCGCCGCGGCGCCGCCCAGCAGCGCCAGCACCACGCTGTGGGTGTGAAAAGCCACCGCAAAGCCGGTGACGGCGCCCACCAGCAGCATGCCCTCGGCGCCCAGGTTGAGCACGCCCACCTTTTCGTTGATCAGCAGGCCCAGCGCGGCGATGGCCAATGGGGTGCCCGAGGCCAGCATGGCCGCAATGAGCAAAGCCATCTCGTTCATCGTGCGGCTCCTGCCGTTGCGGCGATGGCCGCGCCATTGGGCGCCGGCGCAGGCCGTACCCAGCGCAGGCGGTAGTTGATGAGCGTGTCGCAAGCCAGCAGCGAAAACAGCAGCACGCCCTGGAACACGCCGCTCAGCGCTGCGGGCAGGCCCACGCGCGATTGCGCCAGCTCGCCGCCGATCAGGAACATCGACAGCAGCACGCTGGCGAACACGCAGCCCAGCGGGTGCAGCCGCCCGACGAAGGCCACGATGATGGCGGTGAAGCCGTAGTTGTTGGACACATAGGGCGTGAGCTGGCCCATCGGGCCGGTCACTTCGAACGCACCGGCCACACCGGCCAGCGCACCCGAGGTGAGCAGCGCCGTCCACAGCGCGCGCCGGGTGGAAAAGCCCGCGTAGCGCGCCGCCGCCGGCGCCAGGCCGCCCACCTGCATCTGGAAGCCCAGGTAGGTGCGCTGCATGAACAGGGCCATGCCCACCGCCGCCAGCAGCGCCACCACGAAGCCCCAGTGCAGGCGCATGCCGGTGATGATGCGCGGCATGGCCGCACCATCGATGAAGCTGACGCTTTGCGGAAAGTTGAAACCGCGCGGGTCTTTCCAGGGCCCGAACACCAGCCAACTGAGCAGCAGGTTGGCCACGTAGACCAGCATCAGGCTGACGAGGATCTCGTTGGCGTTGCAGCGGTCGCGCAGCAGCGCCACGATGCTGGCCCACAGCGCGCCACCGATGGCGCCGGCCAGCACCGCCAGCGGCAGGAAGGCCCAGCGCGAGATGGCCCACTGCGCGTCAGTGATGGTCAGCGCCAGCCAGCCCGCCGCGATGGCGCCGGCCAGAAACTGCCCCTCGGCGCCGATGTTCCACACGTTCGAGCGAAAGCACAGCGCCAGGCCCAGCGCGCACAGGATGAGCGGCGTGGCCTTCAGGCCCAGTTCGGTCAGCGAGCGCAGGCCGTTGAAGGGCTCGATCAGGAAGACGCTGAGGCTCTTGACCGGGTCTTTGCCCAGCGCGATGAACAACACCGTGGCCACCACGATGGTGATGGCCAGCGACAGCAGGGGCGAGGCCCAGGCAAAAAAGCGCGAGGGCGCGGGGCGGGCTTCAAGCCGCAGCATGGTTCACCTCCAGCAACGGGCTTTCGGCTGGCCACAGGCCCGACATCCACTCGCCGATCTGCGCCACCGTGGCCTCGGCGATGGGCACGCTGGGCGACAGGCGGCCCTGGGCGATGACCAGCAGCCGGTCGCTGATCTCGAACAACTCGTCCAGTTCTTCGCTGACCACCAGGATGGCGCAGCCTTCGTCGCGCAGCCTGAGCAGCGCGCCACGGATCTGCGCGGCCGCACCCACGTCCACGCCCCAGGTGGGCTGGCTCACGATCAGCAGCTTGGGCGCGGCGTCGATCTCGCGCCCGACGATGAACTTCTGCAGATTGCCGCCCGACAGGCTCTTGGCCGCCGCGCCGGGGCCACCGGCCTTGACCTGGTAGCGCTCGATCAGACTTTGCGCGAGGGCGCGCACCGCGCCGGTATGGATCCAGCCGCTGCGCGACACCGCCTCGGTGCGGGTGAGCAGGGTGTTCTGCGCCAGGCTGAGCGTGGGCACGGCGCCACGACCCAGGCGTTCTTCGGGTACGAAGTGCAGGCCCAGCTTGCGGCGGTGGCGCGGTGAGGCTTGAGCGATGTCGGCACCGAACAGCGTGATGCAGCCCGGCATGGCGCGCGGGTCTTCGCCCGACAGCGCGGCCATCAACTCCTGCTGGCCATTGCCCGACACGCCGGCCACGCCGACGATCTCGCCAGAGCGCACCTGCAGAGCCATGTCGACCAGGGTGGTGCCAAACGGGTTCTGCTTGGCCAGCGACAGGCGCTGCACGGTCAAAGCCATGGCGCCGGGCCGGGCCGGGCGGTGCTGCAACTCGGGCGGTGCGCTGCCGATCATCAGCTTCGACAGGCTCGCGTTCGTCTCGTTCGTGGGGTCGACCTCGCCGGTCACCTTGCCACCGCGCAGCACGGTGCAGTGGTGGCACAGGGCGCGGATCTCGTCGAGCTTGTGGCTGATGTAGAGGATGGCGCAACCTTTGGCGGCCAGTTGGCGCAGGGTGACAAAGAGCTTTTCAACGGCTTGCGGCGTCAGCACCGAGGTGGGCTCGTCCAGGATCAGCAACTGCGGGTCGGTCAGCAGGGCGCGCACGATCTCGACGCGCTGGCGCTCACCGACGCTGAGCGTGTGCACCGGGCGCAGCGGATCGACATCGAGCCCGTACTCGCCCGACACGGCGCGGATGCGCTCGATGACCTGCGGCAGCGCCATCGCCTTGTCCAGGCCCAGCCACACGTTCTCGGCGGCAGTGAGCGTGTCGAACAGCGAAAAATGCTGAAAGACCATCGCAATGCCCAGGGCGCGCGCCACCTGCGGATTGGCGATCTGCACTGGCCGGCCGTTCCAGAAGATCTGGCCTTCATCGGGCCGCACTGCGCCGTAGATGATCTTCATCAGCGTGCTCTTGCCCGCGCCGTTTTCACCCAGCACCGCGTGGATCTGGCCGGGCGCCACGCACAGCGACACCTGGTCATTGGCCCGCACTGCGGGGTACTGCTTGCTGATGCCGGCGAGTTCGAGACGAAGCATTGGACAGGCTTTCTTGTAGGCGGGTCACGGCCTTGCGTGGCGAACGTACCGCTGCACGCCGCCGACCCAGCATTGGGCGAGGTTACGCTCGTCACCCAGCGTTACCCACGCGAACAAACGCTCATGCAACTCGCGGGCCAGCGCGTCGCGGCGCTGGGCAACGGGGCCCACCGCCACGTCCCAAATGCACAGATCGGCCATGGCGCCGGGGTTCAGCGTGCCAATCTCGTCGCCCAGCTGCAGGGCCTGGGCGGCACCGCGCGTGGCGGCGTGCAGCAAGGCCCAGGCCGTCAGGCGCTGGCCGGCCATGGCCTGCACCTTGTAGCCGTCGGCCAGGGTGCGCAGCATGCTGAGCGACGTGCCACCGCCCACGTCCGACGCCATGCTGACGGCCACCCCGGCCGCTGCGGCCTGGGCCCAGCCGAACAGCCCGCTGCCCAGAAACAGGTTGGACGAGGGGCAGAAGGCGATCTGCGCGCCGGTATCGGCCAGCACGCGGCGGTCGGCATCGTCCAGCCAGATGCCGTGGGCCAGCACCGCGCGTTCGTTCAACAAGCCATGCCGGGCGTACACGTCCAGGTAGCTGCGCGCCTGTGGAAACAGCTCGGCCACCCAGGCCACCTCGGCGCGGTTCTCAGCCACGTGGGTCTGCAGGTAGACGCCCGGGTGCCGCGCCACCAGGCGGCCGGCCATGGCCAGCTGCGCATCGGTGCTGGTGGCGGCAAAG
>JANOAQ010000333.1:0-7059 GCA_031411195.1 Burkholderiaceae bacterium
TCATGCCCCGACCGTGCTGCGCCAATACCGCCAGAACCTGAAGAACCCGGTCAGTCGATGCCACCGAAGGCGAGGCGTTGCTCAACATCGCGGCAGTATCAAAGCGATCGCCCCAACGCTTCAAGCCCTCTTTCCCAATCCGTGGGAATTTAGTTCCCCATTTTCTCAAGGATGGGCGTTCGGATGGGACCTTCAGCGGGTGCAGGTGCTGCACGACTGAAGTGCCGCCCCCACGTCGCTTCGCTCCTGCCCCCCCGAGGGGGCGCTCAGCCGCCTTGGGGCGGCCCGGCGCCGGCTGAGCAGACCGGAACTCGCCGCGCCTGCAACAGCCCAAAAAAAGGCGGCGGCCATTTCTGACCGTCGCCTTCTTGTGGGCCCCTGAGGGCCCTCCGCCAGGGCGGATTTACTTCTTGGTCTGCTCGCCGGCGGCGGGCAACTGGCCCTTCTTGTTGGCATCAACCGTCTCAGCCTTGACATCGGCGCGCGCCTTCACCGACTTGGGCGCCTTGTCCGGGGTCTGGCCTTCGCCAGCCTTGGGCAGATCGCCCTTCTTGGCGGCATCGGCGGTTTCGGCCTTGCGCGTGGCGCGGGTCTTGTCCGACTTCACTTCTTCGGCCTTCCCAGCGGCAGCGCCTTGACCCGCCTTGTTCTCGCCCTTCTTGTTTGCGGCGGCGGCTTCGGCCTTCACTTCAGCGCGGGTGGGGGCGCTGGCGGCTTGCGCGTAGGCACCTTGAGCAACCAGAGCGGCCACGGTGGCGATCACCGACCCAACAATCTTGAAATTCATATGAGCTCCTAACAGTTTATTTGCGGCCGGGATGAGGGCCCTCGAGCCCTGAACCGCGTGGCGCCGATGCTTCGGCATTGAGGGAAAGCTAGTACCTGGCGCCATCGCGCCGAATCGAGCGATACCGCAGCAGTCGATTCTAAATCGACCCCCTGCAAAATCCAACGATCCATCCATGATCACAACGCCGGCCCTGGGTCCAGGGTTGACAACGCATCGACCGGCAGCCCGCCAAAGGCACGCTCTACAGAGTGCATGGAGCGCTTCCCAACCGCACTCGCAACGGCCCGGACAGGCTGTTGTCTTGGCGCCACGAATCAGCGTGCAGGACGCTGCTTCAGGTCCTTCAGGGCCGCCAGGGTATTGGTCACATGGCGGGCAGGGTCCAGGCTGAGGTAGCTGTAGGTCACCTTTCCGGAGGGCGCGATCACGTAGGAAACACGGTTGGCAAAGTCGGGGCGGTGCTGCATCGTGGCATCGAACGACTTGGCAATGGCCATCGATTCATCCGACGCCACTGCAAACTTGCCATTGCAGGCCTGAACCGAAAACCGGGCCAATATGCCGATGTCGTCGCGCGAGACGCCGATCACCGTGGCCCCCAAGGCGTCGAACTGGCCGATGGCCTCGGCAAAGCTGTGCGCCTCGATCGAGCAGCCCTCCGAGAATGCCGCCGGAAAGAAATAAAGCACCACGGGCCCCTTGGCCAATGCCGCGGACAGCGTGAACTGGAAGCGCTTGCCCGCTTGCGCGGCCACCGTCGAGAAATCAGGCGCCGTGTCTCCCACGTCAAGTGCGGCCTGTGTAAGCAGCGGCAGCATGGCGCCGACCATGGCCCAGGCGCTGGCAAATCGGCGTGCTCGCATGCGGGTCTCCGTCAGTGTTTTCCTGTGGCAGGATGTTGCCACGGCTTCGATGTCATTCAGTTGTCGCGGGTTGGGGCCGACCATGGCCAGGCAGCCGTTCGGCGATAGGCGACACCCCACCCATTTCAAGAAGTCCCAGGTCACGATGCCCCTTGCCTTTGCCCTTGTCCACCGGTCCCATGGTGCCCTGGCGTCCAGGCGCGTTTTTGCGCTGCCGCGCCGGGACACCGCCTTGAGAGCCTGGCTCTGCCTGGCGCTGCTGGCAATGCTGGCAGCCCTGGGTGGCTGCGCCACCCTGTCGCCATTGCCAAACCGGCAAGCCCCGGTGAGCGAGGCAATCTCGGCGTCCAACGACACCGCACTGGGCCGCATTGCCAACAGCTACCGCCCCGAGCCCGACCAGTCGGGCTTCCGGCTGATGCCTCTGGGCAACTTTTCGCTCGACACCCGGGTGCAGTTGGCGCAGCGCGCGCAAGTGTCACTGGATGTCCAGTACTACCACCTGCACAACGACGAAAGCGGGCGGTGGCTGCTGCGCGCCTTGCGCGACGCGGCACTGCGGGGCGTGCGGGTGCGCCTGCTGCTCGACGACTTCTACACCAGCGGTGAAGATGAGCTGCTTCTCAGCCTGGCGGCACACCCAAACGTCGAGGTCCGGCTCTTCAACCCCTTCTGCTGCCTGCGCGCGCAGGGGCAGCTCACCCGCTTCGCGGCATCCATCGGCGACCTCAAACGTGTCAACCACCGGATGCACAACAAGCTGTTCGTGGCCGATGGCGCCATGGCCGTGATCGGTGGCCGCAACGTGGCCAACGAGTACTTCCTGCGCAATGCCGACGGCCTGAACTTCATCGATGTGGACGCGTTTGCGGTCGGCTGGATCCTGGGTCCCCTGCAGGGTTTGTTCGATCGCTACTGGAATGCCGACGCGGTCTACCCCATCCAACAGATCGCGCACAGCACCAAGTCCTTGGCGGCGTTGCGCCAGTTGTTCGATGACCGGACCGGCCCCCAGACCACACCACCGCCCGGCCCGCTGCCGAGGTCGGACATCCTGGGTTACGGGCCCATCTCCGAAGACCTGGACAGCGGCCGCCTGGGCCTGGTGTGGGGTGCTGCCTATACCTTTGCCGACCACCCCGACAAACCGTTCGACGGTGAAGCCGGCGGCGAGATCGAGGAGACCAGCGTCACCTACAACGTCTTCGAAGCACTGCGCAAGGCCAGCAAGGAGGTGGTCATCTCGTCGCCTTACCTGGTGCCGGGCGAGTCGGGGATGAATTTGTTCCGCGAGTTGCGTGACCGCGGCGTTCGCGTGACGGCCATGACCAATTCACTGGGCGCCACCGATGAGCCGTTGGTGCACCTGGGCTACACGAACTACCGCGAGGCCATGCTGGATCTGGGCGTCGACCTCTACGAGATCAGCGGCTCCCGGGTAAAGCGCAACCGGCGCGAAAACCTCTTTGGCGCATCGCTGGGCCGCCTGCATGCCAAGCTGGCCGTGGTGGACCGCCGTTGGCTGTTCGTCGGGTCGATGAACCTCGATCCGCGGTCAGCCACCATCAACACCGAACTGGGTGCGGTGATCGACAGCCCGCAATTGGCGCGCGAGATGATCCGCATCATCGACATCGACCGCCTGCAAAGCGCCTTCCGCTTGCGCAAGGGCACCGA
Source organism: Burkholderiaceae bacterium (assembly GCA_031411195.1). Classification (GTDB taxonomy): domain Bacteria; phylum Pseudomonadota; class Gammaproteobacteria; order Burkholderiales; family Burkholderiaceae_C; genus Pseudaquabacterium. The sequence continues at coordinate 3,331 of JANOAQ010000333.1, forward strand.
CGGCCGCTGTTGCGAATGGCTGGGCTATGAGGACGACCGGGAACTGGTGTTGACCGAAGAGCCCGATTCCAGCCTGTGGCAACGAATCAAGCTGCGGTTGCTCAGGCCGTTCGTGCCCGAATCACTGCTGTGATGCTTGCAGCGCTCAGCGTCTGGGCTGCGAGGGCGCAGGTGCCGGCAGATGCGGCGCCTGGCGCATGACCTTGAGCTTGGCCTTCATCCACTCTTCGCTGGCCATCTGGCCGGCCCCGGCACACCGGATGGCATAGGCCTCACCCGTCATGCTGCTGCGCGTGGCGGCCTTGGCGATGAAATCCTCGGCCGACTTGAGTTGGTCGCGCGCCTCAAGGTACTCGTACTTCAAGAACAGGTGAGTCTGTGCCTTGGCCCCCGCGTGCGGCGTGCCGCCCCGGATGAACTCGCAACCTGAACTGCCCACCGCATGCAGCAGGCCATGGATCTCTTGTTTGGCAGCCGGACTCAGCTGTGCGGCACAGACCCACGGCAAGCCACCCAGCAATAGCGCCAACACGCGAGCGCCCGTGACGGTGGCAGGGCGCCCGGCATCTCGGGCAGATTCAGGGTGAAAGGTCGTCATGCTGCGGGTGGGCCAATGTGACAAAACCATTATGACCATGCCGCATGGCGCAATGGCACTGGAAAACGTGTGGTCTGCGTCACGCTGTCCTGCCCGCGCGTGGACAATATGCAACTCGTATCCGATTTCAGGAGATTTGCCATGGACCACCGCCTCATCCTGTCATCGGCACTGGCTTCGGCGCTGGCCTTGGGTCTGGTCAATCCGGTCGAGGCTCAAGGCAAAGGCAAGGAGAAGTGCTACGGTGTCTCCAAGGCCGGCACGAATGATTGCGGCAACCTGAGCGGTACGCACACCTGTGCGGGCCAGTCCAGGCTCGACCTGGATGCCGGTGACTGGCGGTACGTCGCCAAAGGCACCTGCCGCGAGCTCAAGGGCCTCACGGCCGACGAAGCCCGGGCCAAGCTCGGCTTGTGACCGGAATCCGGCCAAGGGCCGGCCGCACGCCATGACCAGCCCGCGTTTTGCGGGCGTGGGCCTGCGGCACGTGCACCACGCCCAGGCGCTGGCGCCCGATCAAGCGCCAGCGGCACTGGCCTTCGTCGAGGTGCACTCCGAGAACTTTTTTGCCGACGGCGGCGCCCGTTTGCAAGTGCTGCACGCTGCCCGTGAACGGTGGCCGATCAGCCTGCACGGGGTGGGCCTGGGACTGGGATCGGCGGTGGGCATCGACGACGCCCATCTGGATCGGCTGGCGCGGCTGGTGGCCCGGATCGACCCCGTGCGTGTCAGCGAGCACGCTTGCTTCTGCCGCGCACCGGGCCACCTCGGCGGCCCGGTGCTGCATGCCAACGACCTGCTGCCGGTGGCCTTCACGCCAGCGTCGCTGTCGATCATGGTGGCCAATGTGCAGCGCGCGCAAGAGCGGCTGGCCCGGCCGATCCTGGTGGAAAACCTGTCGGCCTACCTGCAGTGGGCCGACGACACCCTGGCCGAGCCCGACTTCTTCAACCAACTGGCGCGGCGCAGCGGTTGCGGCCTGCTGCTGGACGTCAACAACCTGGTGGTCAATGGCCTGAACGAGCCCGGCGGCACCCCGGCCTCGGCCGTGGCAGCGGCCTGCCGCTGGATCGACGCGCTGGACATCGCGGCGGTGGGCGAAATCCACCTGGCCGGTTATGACGACCACGCCATGCCGGTGATCGACGACCATGGCAGCCGTGTGCACGAGCCCGTCTGGCAGGTCTTTGCCCACGCCGTGCGCCGCCTGGGTCCGCGACCCACCCTCATCGAGTGGGACCACCAGTTGCCCACCTGGCCCGAGTTGCTGGCCGAAGCGGCCCGCGCCGAGCACGTGATCGCCGAGCACAGCGCCCCGGCTGCACCATGAACGACGACGGGCCACTGCGCGAGGCCCAGCGGCAGCAGCAGCTGATGCGGGCGCTGGCCGGTGACATCGACACTGCAGACCTGCAGGGCCTGCTGCGCATGCCGCTGGCGCAGCAGGCTCGCGGCTGGCGCGCCTACCAGGTCAATGCAGCGGCCTCGGCCCAGCGTGCATTGGCGGCGGCCTATCCGACCGTGCAGCAACTGCTGGGTGATGAGACGTTTGCCGCCCTGGCACGCGCACTGTGGCGCGCGCATCCACCGGCTTCCGGCGACCTGGCCGCCTGGGGCGATGCGCTGCCAAACTACCTGGCCACGGCCGCGTCCCTGGCCAGCGAACCCTATCTGGCCGACATGGCCCGGCTGGACTGGGCACTGCACCGGGCAGACCTGGCGAGCGACGACGACGCTGCGGCCACCGGCCTGCAGCAGTTGGCCAGCGTTGATCCGGCGCAGTTGTTCCTGCACCTGCGAACCGGCCACGCGGTGTTGTGTTCCGGGCACCCGGTGCACACCCTGTGGCAGGCCCACCGCGACCCGGCCGCCGATCGGTGGGCGCCGGCACGCCGGGCCCTGGCCAATGCCGAGGCCGAATCGGTGCGGGTGCGCCGCCAAGGGTGGCAGGCCGTGGCCGAGCGCATCGACCTGGCCACCGCCCGTTTCGAGCTGAGCGTGTTGCAAGGCGCGTCACTGGCCACGGCCCTGGCGCGTGCCGATGGGGCCTTTGCGTTCGAACCGTGGTTCGTCGACACCCTGCAGCGCGGCGCATTGGCGGCCGTCACGACCTCGGCATCGCGCTGAATGGCGCGGCGCGATGCCGGTGCATCGGGCTACAGCGATTCGTCGGGCACCAGCAGCGACTGCAGCCACATCTTGAAATCCAGCCACCAGTGCAGGCCGGGCTCGTCGATGAGCACGCGCGAGCCCAGTTCAGGGTCCTGGGCCAGCCAGGTCAGCCTCTGCTGGTCCGCAGCCATGGCCAGGCGGTACATGCTGGCATAGCCATCGCCGCTGATCAGGCCCAAGGCCTGCTGGGCCAGAACCGGGCAATCGATGGTGACGCCCAGCTCGGTGTTCAGCAGGGCCGAGCGCGCGTCCAGGTTGACCGAGCCCACCACCATCCAGCGCCTGTCGACCACCGCCACCTTGGCATGCAGGCGCAGCGTGGCGTGCTGGTAGTCGCCGAAGGTGCCGCTCTTGCGGGCCAGTTCGGGCGAAAACTCGTAAAGCTTCATGCCCAGCTTGAGCATGGCCGCCCGGTAGCGCGAGTAGGCGCGGTGCACCAGGGGCTCGTCGGTCGAATCGAGCGAGTTGGTGACGATGAGCACCCGCGTGCCCTGGCGCGCCGCCTCGGCCATCAGCTTCAGCCCGATGGGCCCGGGCAGGATGTAGGGGTTGACGATGACCACCTCTTCTCGGGCCGAGGCGATCACCGCCAGCTTGCCACGCATGGCAGCGCTGGGCTGGTCGGGCACGGTAGGTTGATCCACCTTGTCGGGTGGATCGTCGTGCACCCGCGCCCGGCCAGGGTGCTGCAGCAGCCGGCCCTCGGCCAGTTGCAAGCGGACCGAGGTTTGCCGAAGCGGGTCGATCGGCACCTGGTTCAGTGGTGGCAAGGCATCGGCCATTGGCCGGCTGATGGCATCGAACCGCAGTTGCAGCGCCGCCACATCGCCCGTGGGCGGCACCAGTTGCTGCAGCGACCAGACTTGTTCGCTGTTCCAGTAGCGGTCGAAGCTGGCCGACAGATCACCCACCACGGCACCGACCGACAGCACATCCTGGTCGACAAAATTGGCCTTGGC
>JANOAQ010000334.1:0-1705 GCA_031411195.1 Burkholderiaceae bacterium
TCGGTGAAGCTGGTGTGCAGGCCGGCCTCCCAGATGCGGATGTTGACCGGCTCGAACAGCCCGGCCGGTGGGCGATCCAGGCCGCGCTGCGCGAGCAGGTTGTTGATGGTCTGCGCAAAGTTGCTGATGTAGCAGGTGGTCTGGGCGGCAAAGGCGGCGCGGTAATCGACCGCCGGCAAGGCCCATTCAACCTGGTGGCCCAGGCCTTCGAGCAGGCGGCCTGCGCGTTCGAGCTCGGCCACATGGTGGGGCGTGGCGCGGTAGTCGCCCCATTCATGCGACAGCGCGATGCGCAGGCGCCCCGGGTCGCGCTGGATCAGCTGCAGATACGGCTGGGCCGGCATCCAGAAGGGCATGAACTCGCCCGGCGCGCCGCCCCGGCAGTGGTCGATGAAGGCCGCCGTGTCGCGCACGGTGCGGCTCTGGCAACCCTGGGTCGACACCAGGCCGGTGAGATCGGACAGCTTCGGCGCGATCGACAAGACCCCGCGTGAGGGTTTGAGGCCGATGTTGCCGTTGGCCCCGGCGGGGATGCGGATCGAGCCCCCGCCGTCGGTGGCATGCGACAAGGGCAGCACCCCGGCGGCCACCACCGCTGCGGTGCCGGCCGACGAGCCCAGCGTGGTGTAGGCCCGGTCCCAGGGGTTGCGCGTCACGTACAGCGCCGGGTTTTCGGCCGAAGAGCACACGCCGAACTCGGGCGTGGTGGTGCGGCCGATCAGGTTGAGCCCGGCGCGGCGCATCTGGCCGGTGAGAAAGCTGTCTTCGGTGGGCCGATGGCCCTGCATGAACAGCGAGCCCATCTCTTGCAGCCGGCCGGCCATGGTCGGCCCCAGGTCTTTCATCAGGAAAGGCACGCCGGCAAAAAAACCCTCGGGCCGGGCGCCGGCTTGCACCGGGTCGGCCACCGCATCGCCGAACAGCTCGACCACCGCGCTCAGCGCCGGGTTGACCTTGGCCACGCCCGCCGCAGCCTGAACGGCCAGCTCTGCGGCGCTGACGTCGCCAGCGCGCACCCGATCGGCCAGGGCCACCGCATCGTGGCTGGCCCATTCACTCCAGCTCATGGTCAGGGTCATGTCACAGCGGTGTGGTTGGGGAAGACGCCAGTCTAAGGCGGCCCCGGGCATGGGTCGGCATGAGCCGTTCGGACTACATCGAAAGGCCCGTCATGACAAACATCACGCCAGCGTCACAGGCGGGGCCTAGGCTGCGCGGGTTCCCAACCTCCATGCCCTGCGCTGTGTCCCTCGCCTTCTACCGCCGTCACACCCGCCTGGGCAAGCGCCACCGCGGCTTCACCTTGCTGGAGCTGTTGGTCGTGATGGTCATCATCGGCTTGCTGGCAGGCTATGTGGGCCCCAAGTTGTTTGCGCAGATCGGCAAGTCCGAGACCAAGGTGACCCGGGCCCAGATCGACGCCTTGCAAAAGGCGCTGGACCAGTACCGCATCGACACCGGCCGTTACCCCAGCACCGAGCAGGGCCTGGCCACCTTGCTCAACCGCCCTGCCGATGAACCCCGCTGGGGCGGCCCGTACCTGGCCAAGGCGGTGCCGGCCGACCCCTGGGGCCGCAGCTATGTCTACCTGAGCCCTGGCCGCCACGGTGACTACGACCTGCTGTCCTATGGCCGCGATGGCCAGCCCGGTGGTGACGGCGAGGACGCCGACCTCACCAGCTGGTGACCGGGCGATGCGCCACTT
>JANOAQ010000335.1:0-4730 GCA_031411195.1 Burkholderiaceae bacterium
CGCCAGGCGCAGTGGTCGGCCGCCTCGGGGGTGCGCATCATCGCGCCCGACGCCCTGGACAGCGATGCCGCCCACCTGGTGCATTGGGCGCCCGACCTGGTCATCGTCGACGAGCCCCAGGGCCTGGGCCTGCGCGCCGAGCACTGGGCCGCCCTGCACAGCCCCTACGCCCTGGTGTTGTGCGGCGCGCCGCTGGCCGATGAGCCAGCGCTGATGCACACCCTGGTGGCCTGGCTGGACGAGCAGCGCCTGGGGCCGCTGGCCGCACTGGTCGAGTTGCAGTCGGCCAGCGACACCGGTCGTGCGCTCACCGAGGCCGACATCGAGCGCCTGACCGGCAGCCTGTCGCGCCTGATGCTGCAGCGTTTGCGCGCCGATCTGGCCGACCAGTTGCCGCCCCTGGTGCACACCGAGCGCCTGGTGTCGCTGGCGCCCGGCCAGCGCGCCGTGCATGACCAGCAGGTGGCCATCGTGCAACGCGCCCTGGCCGGCTGGCGTGCCAGCGGCTACCTCAGCGACACCGAGCAATGGCGCCTGGCCTCGGCCCTGCGCACCCTGCAGCAGGCCTGCCACCGCGCCGACCCGGCCGACTCGGCCAGCCCGCTGGCCGAGTCCTCGCTGCAGGCCCTGGCCGCACAACTGGCCGAATGGGCCGGTACCGGCGCCGCCCGTGTGGCGGTGTTGTGCCCCACGGCCGCCGACCAGGGCCTGCTGGCCGAGCGCCTGGCCCAGTGGCTGCAGCCGTCAGACGGCGCTCTGCAAGTGCAGTTGATGGCCCCGGGCGAGCCCCTGCCTGGCGCACTCGACGCGGTATTGCAGGTGGGCGTGCCCTGGCGCCCGCGCCGCAACCCGGCAGGCCCGCGTGGTGAGTCCCCGCCCGGCCAGCAGTGGGTCTACCTGGTGGCGCAGGACAGCCTGGAAGCCGGCCTGTTCGACACCTTGTCCCGGCGCGCCGATGCACCGCGCGGCCTGGACGACACCGGCAGCCGCGACTACCTGCACGGCCAGGCGCTGGCCGACTGGTTGCAGGCCTTGCAGGCGGCCATGCCGGTGGCCTGATGCCCATCGCCCGCCGTGCGGTCGCTTGGCGTATGGCGCTGGTCAGCCGGCGCACACGTGGCGATGGTGCGGCGATGGTGCGGCGATGATGCGGCCATGCTGAACGGTCTGCCCCAGGCGCTGCGCCGGTTGCGAGTGGGCCTGCGCCAACTGGGCATGGGCCTGCTGGCGTTGCTCATCCTGTTCGAGGAATGGGGCTGGGACCCGCTGCAGCGCCTGATGGCCCGCATCGGCCGCCTGCCGGTGCTGCGCCGGCTGGAGGCACTGATCACCCGCCTGCCGCCACGTGCCGCGCTGGCCGTTTTCCTGCTGCCCACGCTGCTGCTGCTGCCGGTCAAGTTGCTGGCGCTGTGGCTCATCGGCCAGGGCACGGCCCTGCTCGGTGGCGTGGTGGTCGTGGTCGCCAAGGTGGTGGGCACAGCGCTGGTGGCGCGCCTGTTCACGCTGACCAGGCCGGCATTGATGACGATGTCGTGGTTCGCCGGGCTGCATGGCCGCTGGTCGGGCTGGAAGGCGGCACTGCTGGCGCGGGTGCGGGCCTCTTGGGCCTGGCGCGCCGGCAGGGTACTCAAACGCCGCGTGCGACGCATGTGGGCGGCTTAGTGTGGGCGGCTTGGAGTGGGCGGCTTAGCCAATGTGGCCACCGGCGCCTTGCCGGCTTACCAGAACTGCCACTGCCCGCTGTGCACCACCCAGGCGCCCAGCGCGCCATTGGTCACGGCATGGGCGATCACGGCCGGCCACAGCTTGCCAGTGGCGCGGTACAGCAGCGCATAGGCCAGGCCGGCCACGATGGCCGCCAGCCAAAGCGGGTGGGCGAGCATGAAGACGAAGGACGACAGCAGCACCGCCTTGGCGCCGGCACGCCGGGGATCGACGCTCTCGAACACCGGCGCCTGCAGCCAGCGCATCAGGAAGGCGCGCCAGAACAGCTCTTCCATCACCGGCACCAGCAGGGCTGCGCCCAGCCAGCGCACCACGATCAGCGGCCACAGCAGCTCGCCCTGCTGGCCCAATGGAACAAAGTTGGCGGTGGGTTGGCCGATCTGCATCCAGGGCGCGTCCAGGTGGATCCACGCGACGAACACCGCCAGGCCCACGGCGATGGCCCAGGCGGTTTCGCGCAGCGTGGGTGCGTTCTGGCGTGCCAGCTCACCGTACTCGCGCCACCACACCAACAGCATGCCGCCCACCACCACCAGGTTGGCCGCGTAGAGCCAGCGGGTGTCGAAGCCCCAGCGGTCATCTGTAGGCGCAAAACCCCGCACGGCCAGCAGGCCCATGAAGGCGGCGAAAGGCAGGATGCGCAACAGCGCGGCGCGGGAGAGGTTCATGTCGGGCGAGGCCAGGCGGGTGGATCAACGCAGCGGCTCACCGGACCGTCACTGCTTGTTACAGACTGTACGCACAACCGGGCCGCTTGCTTCCCCGCACCTGGGTGAGCGCGGCCACCCGGGTGCGACTTAGCGCACGAGCGCATCGCCCGCATTGTCCGACTCGCCCCGCAGCCGCTGGGCCAGCACCCGCTGGCGAAGTGTGTCCAGGCTCACCTCGGCGGGGGCCAGCGGCGGGCCGGCCACCAGGCCCACGTGGCTGAACAGGCCGCGCCGCAGCGGCCGCACCATGGCCGTGCAGCCTTCCACCCGCGAGAAGAACGAACCCCACAGGTGACACAGGGCCACCGGCACCACCGGCACCGGGCGGCGTTGCAGGATCTTCATCACCCCGCCCTTGAACGGCTGCAGTTGGCCGTCGCGGGTGATGGCGCCTTCTGGAAAGATGCACAGCAGGTCGCCTTCGGCCAACACGCGGTCGGCGGCGTCGAAGGCGGCGGCGTAGGCGCGCGGGTCTTCGGCCTCGGGTGCGATGGGGATGGCCTTGGCCAGCCTGAACAACCAGCCCAGCACCGGCACCGCAAAGATGCGGTGGTCCATGAGAAATCGCATGGGCCGGGGGCTGGCGGCCATCAGCAGCAGCGCATCCACATAGCTCACGTGGTTGCACACCACGATGGCCGCGCCCTGCACTGGCAGGTGCCGGTCGCCCACCACCTTGAAGCGGTAGATGCAGCGCGACAGGATGAAGGCCACGAAACGCAGCAGGTACTCGGGCAACAGCAGGAAGATGTAGACGCCCACCACCACGTTCAGCAGCGCGGTGGCCAAAAACACCTCGGGCACCGTGAAGCCCGCACCCAGCATGAAGCCCGCGCCCAGCGAGCTGACGATCATGAACAGCGCGTTCAGGATGTTGTTGGCCGCGATGATGCGCGCCCGGTGCGTGGGCTGGCTGCGCAGCTGGATCAGGGCGTACATCGGCACGCTGTACAGGCCCGCGCAGGCCGCCAGCAGGGCCAGGTCGGCCACCACGCGCCAGTGCGCTGGTTGGGCCAGAAAGGCGCCCACGCCCATCGTCGGCGCCGCCGGCAAGCCGCGCGAGGCGAAGTACAGGTCGACGGCGAACACGCTCATGCCGATGGCGCCGGCCGGTACCAGGCCGATCTCGACATGCCGCCGCGAGAACACTTCACACAGCAGGCTGCCCGCGCCGATGCCCACCGAAAACACCACCAGCAGCAGCGATGCCACGTGCTCGTCACCGTGCAGCACGCTCTTGGCGAAGGTGGGAAAGTTGGCCAGAAACACCGCGCCGAAGAACCACATCCAGCTGATGCCCAGCAGCGAGCGAAAGACCACGATGTCGCGGCGCGCCAGCCGCAGGTTGCGCCAGGTCTCGGTGAAGGGGTTCCAGTTGATCACCAGCGTGGGGTCGGTCGCCGGTGAATGCGGCACCTGCTGGGCCGCCCAGCGCCCGGCCAGGGCCACGGCGAAGCAGGCGATGCCGACATACGTGGCGCCCACCTCGGGCAGGGCGATCAGCAGGCCGCCGGCCAGGCTGCCCAGCAAGATGGCCACGAAGGTGCCCATCTCCACCATGCCATTGCCGCCGGTCAGCTCGCGCTCGCTCAGGTGCTGGGGCAGGTAGGCAAACTTCACCGGCCCGAACAGCGTGCTGTGCAGCCCCATCAGCGCCACGCAAGCCATCAGGATGCCTGCGTTGTGGCTGACGAAGCCCAGCGCCGCAGCGGCCATGATGGCGATCTCCAGGTTCTTGACGAAGCGGATCAGCCGCGTCTTCTCCAGCCGGTCGGCCAATTGCCCGCTGGTGGCCGAAAACAGCACGAAGGGCAGGATGAAGAGCGCACCGATGACCAGGCCGGCCAGGCCGTCGGGCAGCCAGCTCACCTTGAGCTGGTAGGTCACCATCACGGTGAAGGCGAACTTGAACAGGTTGTCGTTGCCTGCACCCAGAAATTGCGTCCAGAAGAAGGGTGCAAAGCGCCGCTGCGCCAGCAGCGCAAACTGGTTGGGGTGGGCTGCGGCGGCTTCGGCGGCGTCGGCCGCGTTCAGGGGGTCGGTGGTGTTCAAGCGGGCTCCCGGCAGGTTGGCAGCTGGTGGTGCAGTGTCAACCATCCGCGTGTCGCCTCAGCGCACCCCGACAGGCGCCTGCCCCAGCCCGGTGCGCGGCAACCAGGCAAAGACCGAGTCCACCGTCATGGTCTCGATGCGGTCGGCAAAGCGCTTGTCGTTGGGGTGGTCGTCGAAGGCCACGTTGGCCGCTGTCATCCGCGCGCCCAGCCGGGTGAGCGGGCCGAGCTTGAGCACCGTGGG
>JANOAQ010000336.1:0-2686 GCA_031411195.1 Burkholderiaceae bacterium
TCCGCCCAACCTGGCCCGTGAGTTCGACGTGGTCGAGATCCGCCGCATCTGGCACTTCGATACCGCCGTTCGGCTGTATTGATGCCGGGCCTGCCGGCCCCGAAACAAACCGAAAGATTTCGCTTCAACACCGACACCCGCGCCAGCACGCCGCGCGCGACCATGCCTGTCACCTACTCAACCCCTCTGACAGGAGAACCCTCATGAAACGCTGGATCAAACGCACGCTGTTCGCCACCCTGGGCGTCGCCGCCGTGCTGGGCAGCCTGGTGGCCTGCGGCCACCGCCCACATGGCCCGATGAGCGATGCCCAGATCACCGAATGGCGCGGCAAGGCCGTCGACCGCATCAGCAGCAAGCTCGATCTGGACACCGCGCAAAAGGCCAAGCTGGCCGTGCTGGCCGATGAGTTGATCGCCCAGCGCACGGCGCTGCGTGCCGGTGCCGACCCGAAGGCCGAGTTCCAGGCCTTGATTGCCGGCCCGCAGTTCGACCGTGGGCGCGGCCAGACCTTGCTCGACCAGAAGCTGCAAGCGGTGCAGGGCAACGGCCCCAAGGTGATCGGCGCGATGGCCGACTTCTACGACAGCCTCAAGCCCGAGCAGCAGGCCAAGGCGCGCGACTTCCTGGCCCAGGCAAACCGGCACTTTGGTGCGGGCCGCAGTTGAGCGCCCGGCCCGCCCGCCAGCGCCTGCCTTGGCTGATCGTGCGGCACGGGCCACTTCCTAGAATGGCCCATGCCGCGCATCCTGCTGATTGACGACGACGAGCAACTCGGTCCGCCCCTGGCCGCCTACTTCCAGCGTTATGAACTGACGCTGGAGCAGGCCACGCGCCCCAGCGCCGGCCTGGCGCGGCTGCAGGCGGGCGGCATCGACGCGGCCATCCTGGATGTGATGCTGCCCGAGATGGATGGCTTCGAGCTGTGCCGCACCATCCGCAAGACCAGCGATCTGCCCATCCTGATGCTCACTGCCCGGGGCGAGGTGATGGACCGCGTGGTGGGCCTGGAGCTGGGTGCCGATGACTACCTGCCCAAGCCCTTCGAGCCGCGCGAGCTGGTGGCGCGTATCCAGACCGTGCTGCGCCGCCGCCCGGTGCGTGCCGCCATCAACGCCGCCGTCAACGACGCCGAGCGGCTGCGCTTTGACGGGTTGGAGATCGACACCGCGCGGCGCAGCGTGCAACGCCAGGGCGAGGCGGTCGAACTGACCGGCAGCGAATTTGAACTCTTGCTGCTGCTGGCGCGCGACCCCGGCCGGGTGTTCAACCGCGACGACATCCTCAACCACCTGCGTGGGCACGAGGCCGACCTGTACAGCCGGGCGGTGGACATCGTGGTCAGCCGCCTGCGCAAGAAGCTGGAGCCGCTGGACGCCATCAAGACCCTGCGCAACGCCGGCTACACCCTGGCCTTGCCCCGGCGGGCGCCATGAGTCGAGCCGAGCCCGCAGGCACCGGCGCAGACTGCGGCCCCTGGCATGCACGGGCGCGCCGGCAGCTGCGCCATTCGCTGAAGTGGCGGGTGTTGCTGATGTTCCTGCTGCTGGCGATGGCGGTGGTGGGCGTGTTCGTCTTCGGCGCGCAGCGGGCGTTCTCGCTGGGCTGGCGCGACGCCGCCCAGCCGGTGCTGAGCGACTACCTGCAGCGCCTGACCGCCGACATCACCGCCGGCGGCGCCACGCCCGACCTGGCGCGTGCCCAGGCCCTGGTGGCGCGACTGCCGCTGACGCTGCACATCGAAGGCCCGACCGTGCAGTGGGATTCGCACCCCCGTGCCGCCTACGATGGGGATGGCCATGGATCACTGGCCCAGACCCTGCAGACCCGCACCGCCGATGGCCATCTGCTGCGCTTTGGTATCCATGTCGGCGCCATCGAGCGCCGCCGAAGCTTCTTCGGCCTGGCTTTGGCGGCGCTGCTGGGCTGCACCGCGCTGGCCTGGCTGTTCTTGCGCCGTTTGCTGCGGCCGCTGGACGCCATTGGTGCCGGGGCGCAACGCTTCGGCCAAGGTGATTTCAGCCAGCCGATCGCCCTGCGGCATGCCCGCAGCCCCGACGAGCTGGACCAACTGGCGCAGACCCTCAACACCATGGGCCGCGACATTCACCAGATGCTCGAATCCAAGCGCGCTTTGCTGCTGGCCATCAGCCACGAACTGCGCAGCCCGCTGACCCGCGCACGCCTGCATGCCGAGCTGCTGCCCGAAGCCGGCGCATCGGCCATGCAGCGCAAAGCCTTGCTGCGTGACTTGCAGGAGATGGGCAACCTGGTGAACGATCTGCTGGAAAGTGAACGCCTGGCCAGCCGCCACGCCAGCCTGCAGCGTGAGCCCACCGACCTGCCGGCGCTGGCCCAAGGCGTGCTGCAGGCGCTGCAGACGCGCCACCCAGGTGCGGCCGAGGTGGCTGTGTCGGCCGAAGGCGAGCTGGGCGCCGTGGCGGTCGACCCGACCCGCACGCGCCTGCTGCTGCGCAACCTGTTGGACAACGCCCTGCGCCATGGCGGCGGCACCGGCCCGCCCCCAACGCTGCGCTTGCGGCTCGATGGCAACCGTGTGGTGCTGACGGTGCGCGACCACGGCGCCAGCGTCAGTGATGCGCAAATGCAGCGCCTGGCCGAACCCTTCTACCGCCCCGACGAAGCCCGCACCCGCGCGGCCGGTGGCGTCGGGCTGGGCCTGACC
>JANOAQ010000337.1:0-9674 GCA_031411195.1 Burkholderiaceae bacterium
GCTTGTCCAGCTCGTCAATCGCCAGCGGGTTGCCGTGCAGCTCATTGGTGAACAGCTCGTTCTGGGTGTTGTCACGGTTTTTCAGCGCGTACAGCCGGGCAATCAGCCGCTCGGGCTCGATGTGCTCATGCCGGTACAGGCTGCGGATGTCGATCTCCAGCCGCTGCTGCTGGTCGTCGCTGCCGTATTTGTGCAGCCAGTACAGCTCGGGGTCTTGGCCGCGCTTGGTCACCGGGTTCAGCGGCACGGCCTTGACGGTGGGCGCGCCGGCCAGCGCGTCGGTCTCTTGCCCGGCTTCTTCGCGGCTGGGGATGAACAGCCGTTCGTCGGCCTTGTGCACCAGCGCGTCCACCGGCTGGTGCTGGCCGGGCGCGCTGTCGCCGGCGGTGGCTGGGGTGGTCTTGGGCGGGGCGGCTTTGCGGGTGGCCATGTTCAGGCGGTCCAGTCTTCGATGTTCAGCCCCGGCACGCGGCCGAATTCGCCGACGTTGTTGGTGACCACGGTGCGGCCCGATGCCAACCCGTGTGCCGCAATCCAGGTGTCGTTGGGGCCGATGCCTTGCCCGGTGCTCTCAAGCTGGTGGCGAACTGCGCCATAGTGGCCCGCCACCGCCGCATCAGGCATCAACACCTGCACCGCGGCGCGCAGTGCAGCCAACAGGTCACGTGCGTCAGTGGCTGTGCTCTTGGACGCGCCAAATTCCAGCTCGCCCAGGGTGATCAGCGACATGGCCAGCGTCTGGGCGGGCACTTGTTGCCAACGTTGGCGCAGGGCCTCGATGTCGCGCACGCGGCCTTCGTGCTTGGGCAATTTGTTGGCCAGCAATTGACGGATCGCGATGCAGGCGTTGGTGTCCAGCAGGTAATCAGTAGTCGTCATCGTCAAACAGGCCCGGGCGGTTTTCATGCGGTTGGGTGTTGCGGATGTTCTCGAACATGTCGTCGGGCAGCGCGGCGATCAGTTGCATCACATCCCACACCGACTTGCCCGACGCGACGGGTTTGGCGGGCAGGGCTGGCGCATCCACCTCGGCGGCGATGCGCTCGATCTCACTCTCCAACTGCTCTTTCACCCGCTCGATCTCGGTCACCTCGATGAAGTGCCAGGGCAGCGTGTTCAGGGTGTCTTGGTGGCTGTTGACCGCCGGCAGCCAGCGCTGGCGCATGAAGTAGCGTTTCTCGGCTTTGTCTTTGGCAAAACCGGTGATCTCGATCACCAGGTTGAAGCGCGCGCCGCCCGGCGTTTTGACGCGGGCGATGAAGTCAGGCAGGTAGCGGCGCTCGGTGCCGGCGGCGTCGACGTACGGCACCTCGAAGCCGAGAAAGGCGTTCTTGACATAGGCTTCGACGGCGCTGTTTTGCTCCAAGGTTTTGGCTGCAATCTGCTCCCAGCTGTCGGTGTCGGCCACCACCAGGTTGACGTGGCTCTTGGTGGTGGCAAACACCGGTTTGCTGGTGCTGCCGTGCACGTGGGCGCTGCTGCCACGCGGGTTGTGGTGGTTGAGCAGCGGCACGATGACGGTGGCGGGCTGCTCTGCGGCCGGGTCCGAGCCCTGCGCTGAGGCGGCACCCGCCCGTTGCAGCGCCGCAGCCTCGATGCCCAGCCACACGCTGGCGGCCACACGGATGGGGTCTTCAAAGCGCAGCAGGCGTTTGTGGCGCGGGTCGCGCTCGCCGATCAGGTCGATCTTCTGGTCGAACCACTGCTGGGCGATCTGGCGCAAATCACCAAAGTGGGCCATCTGCACCCGGCCGTCGTCACCACGCCAGTAGCGCGACAGCACCTGGGCGGCGACCCAGAACACCACCTCCTGGTCGCGCAGGCGGTCCAGGTCGAGCCGCAGGGCCTCGCGCTCGCCCGAGAAAGCGGTGCCCAGGTCGGTGTGCATGGGTGTGCGGCTCAGGTCGAGCCGGAACATCGGCGTGGCGCTGAAATCGGCCGCCACCGCATCCTGACCCTGCGCCAGCTTGTAGCCCAGCAACTGCGGGAATTCGATCACCAGCGCGGCGCGCTCGGGCAGGGCACGCACGGCTTGGCGCTCAAGCACCGGCGCGGGCTGCACCTCGCCACCCTGGAAAAACTTGAAGGGCACGCCGATGATGTGGGCGTACTCGGGCGGAAAGCGGCCGGTCTTGGGGTCAAGCAGGTAGTGGCGGCGGCGCAGCGCCCGGCCGGCCACCTGCTCGCACAGCAGTTGTGAGCCAAATGCGCGCACACCCACGATGTGGGTCACGGTGTTGGCGTCCCAGCCCTCGGTGAGCATGCCCACACTGACCACGCAGCGGATGTGCTGTCCCAGCTTGCCCGGCCGGCCCACGGTGTTGACCACCTCGCGCAGCAGGTCGGCATCGGTCAGCGCATCGACCGACTGCGCCGGGTGGGCGATGCGGTAGTCGCGCTTGAAGGCATCGATCTCGGGCGCAAACACCCGCTTGAAGTCGTCGTCGATCTGGCCCGAATGCTCCAGCGCGTCGCTGTCGATCAACAGCGTGGGCGGGCGCCTCAGCGCAGCGCGGCTGTGCGGGTCGAAGTTGGAAAACAAGGCCAGCGTGCCCGGCACGGCGACGCTGCGACCGTCGGCGTCGGTGGTTTCGTAACCGGCAATCTGCTTGTAGACCTCTTTGGACACGGTGGTGTTGCTGCACACCACGATGAACACCGGCGGGCTGCTGAGCAGGTCAAGCCCCGATTCACCACGCTGGCGCAAGCCCAGGTCATAGGCCTCGTAGTGGCGATAGAACTGCTCCAGCGCGGTGCGCAAGAGGGCGGGAAGTTGCGGCGGCGCTTCGCTGGCGGCGGCATGGGCCTTGGGCTTGCGCCTGTCGGGGCTGGTGGCATCAGCATCGGCGTGGGCGTCTGACGGGGCTTCGCTGGCGCTGCTGGCCGCCACCTCGCGGCGCTGGGTGCGCTGGCCCTTGCGTGGCAGCAGGTCTTTGCAGTGCTCGTAGAGGTTGCGCAGCACCGGCTCGTCGATCTGCTGGGCACTGTCGTCGACCGGCAGAAAGGGGATCTTGACCAGCCCGGCCTCGATGGCGTCGATCAGGCTGAAATCGCTGACCACCCACGGAAAGTAGCTGTAGGCCGGCCAACCCGATCCCGTCAGGTAGTAGGGCGTGGCCGACAGGTCGTACACCGCCCGCACTTGCCAGCGCCGGGCGGCGGCGCGCAGGCCGCTGTACCAAACGGCGGCGCGCTCGTTCTCGGTGGCACTGTGTTCTTCGTCGGAGTCGCGGCCCTTGGCGCGCGGCAGGTAGCAGTGGTGGGCTTCGTCGTTGAGCACCAGCAGGCGGCGGCCGGGTTTGAAGCCAGGCAGCAGCCGGCGCAGCACCATGGCCTCGTCTTCGCGCGCCTCGACCTTGCGGCCGTCAGGGCCGAGCTTGCCGTCGAGCGGGCTTTTCTTGTTGCCGCCGATCAGCCGTGGCTCGAAGCCGTGAAAGTTGCTGATGGCCAGACGCGCGTTCAGCCCGGCCATCAGCCCGGCGTAGGCGGGTGGCACCAGCTTGCGCTGACGGTAGTAGTCATTGGCCTGGTGGTCGAAGGCGGCCTCGGTGTCGTAGCGCAGCACACCCAGCCGATCACGGATGGTCACACCCGGGGCCACCAGCAAGAAGTAGTCGGCGTACTTGGGGTCGCTGCGGTACTGGCTGCGGTTGAGGTAGTGGTACAGCACCAGACAGGCCATGACGACGGTCTTGCCGGTGCCAGTGGCCATCTTGAAGGCAATGCGCGGCAGCGTCAGTTCGGGGTCTTCAACGCTGGCCTGGGCCAGGCCCAGCTGGCTGAGCAGGTGGGTGCCGAGGTTGCTCTTGTCGGCCACCTCGTTGAGCCAGATCGCCGCCTCTACCGCTTCGCGCTGGGCAAAGAACAAGCGGTGATGGCTGGCCCGCTCGGAGTTCTCGAACCAGAAGGCCAGCAGCTCGCGCGTGACGCGGCTGGTGACGCCGGGGTAGCCGCCCTGCCGCCAGCGGCCAAGGTGCTCACGCAGCAGGTTGACGAGGTAGTCGCGGTAGTTGGCGGCCAGGTCATTCAGGTCATACAACGAGCCCTGCGGCGTGTGGCCCAGCGGCACCTGCGGCGTGTCGGGTGCGAAGACGCGGCGGCCGTTGCGCCGGTCGCGGTAGTCGAGGTTGCCATCGGCCGCGGTGGCGAAGTGAAACAGGGGCTCGTCATAAGGCCCATTCAAGATAGGCCCGTCAATCTCAGCGGCAAGTTTGGCCGCTCTGCCTGCTTTGCCAGAGCGGGGGCCTGTGGTCGGCTTGGGCGGCAGGCTCATGTGGCGGGATGGTAGCGCCTCAGACGCCGCGCGCCAGCGCAGCCGCCAGGCCGGTGTAGCTGCCGGGGGTCATGGCCAGCAGGCGGGCTTTGTCGCTTTCAGGCAGGGCCAGGTTCTGCACGAAGCCCAGCATCAGCGCGCGGGTCATGGGCTGGCCTCGGGTAAAGGCCTTGAGTTGCTCGTACGGCTCGGGCAGGCCGTGGCGACGCATCACCGTCTGCACGGCTTCGGCCATCACTTCCCAGGCGCTGTCCAGGTCGGCGGCCAGCGCGGCCTCGTTGGTCTCCAGCTTGTCCAGGCCCTTGGCCAGGCTGTCCAGCCCCAGCACCGCGTAACCCAGGGCCACGCCCATGTTGCGCAGCACGGTGCTGTCGGTCAGGTCGCGCTGCCAGCGGCTGATGGGCAGCTTCTGGCTCAGGTGGGTCAACAGCGCGTTGGCCAGGCCGAAGTTGCCCTCGGCGTTTTCGAAGTCGATCGGGTTGACCTTGTGCGGCATGGTGGACGAGCCCACCTCGCCGTCCTTCAGGCGCTGCTTGAAGTAGCCCAGGCTGATGTAGCCCCACACATCGCGGCTGAAGTCGATCAGGATGGTGTCGGCCCGGGTGACCGCGTCGAACAGCTCGGCCATGTAGTCGTGCGGCTCGATCTGGATGGTGTACGGGTTGAGCGTCAGGCCCAGGCGCTCTTGCACCACCTGGGCGGCAAAGGCCGGCCAGTCGTGCTCGGGGTAGGCGGCCAGGTGGGCGTTGTAGTTGCCCACCGCGCCGTTCATCTTGGCCAGCAGCTTGACGCTGGCAATGCGTTCTCGGGCCGTGGCCAAGCGCGCCACCACATTGGCCAGCTCCTTGCCCACCGTGGTGGGGCTGGCCGTCTGGCCGTGGGTGCGGCTGAGCATGGGCAGATCGGCCATGGCCACGGACATGCTGCGCAGCTTGGTGATGATGCGATCGAAGGCGGGCAGCAGCACTTGCGCGCGTGCGGCCTGCAGCATCAACGCGTGGCTGGTGTTGTTGATGTCTTCGCTGGTGCAGGCGAAGTGCACGAACTCACCGGCCGCTTCCAGATCGGCATGCCCTTTGAACGTGGCCTTGAGCCAGTATTCAACCGCCTTGACGTCGTGGTTGGTGGTGCGCTCGATGTCCTTGATGGCCTGGGCATCGGCCTCGGAAAAGCGCAACACCAGGCCACGCAGGTAGCCTCGGCTGGCCTCGGTCAACGGCGTGAATTCGGCAAAGCCGGCGTCCGACAGGGCGATGAACCACTCCACCTCGACCTGCACGCGGCGGTGCATCAGGCCGAACTCGCTCATCAGCGGGCGCAGGGCAGCCATGCGCGGGGCGTAACGGCCGTCCAGTGGCGACAGGGCAGAAAGGGTGGAATGGGTCATGGGCAAAGGCGGCAGGGGTGGGGCAGTTGCCGACGCGCCAGGGCCGGGCCACCAAGGAGAACCCTGATTTTAAGTGGCTGCACTGACCGGCCGGATGCGCATCTTCAAGGCCGCTCATTCCAGATCGCACATTCCGGATCGCGCATTCCGGATCACTCATTCTTGACCGCTCATGCGGCGCATGCGCTCGGCATCGGGCGGGTGGCTGGCCAGGCCGGTGGGCCAGCCACCGCCGTCGGCGCTGGTGCCGCCTGCAACCGCGTGCGCACGCTGCAGGCGCTCGAACAATACGCCGAAGACCTTGGGCGAGCTGCCGTTGGCCCGCAGCATGCCCACCGCCGCCAGGTCGGCTTCAAACTCGAAACTGCGCGAATACGCCGCCTGGCCCAGCAGCACCGGCGCCGCTGCCAGCACCGATGAAAAATCGCCGATCAGCAGCGACGAGGCCGCCGCCAGCAGGCTGGCCTGCACCAGCAGGCGCATGCCGTGCCGGTGCTGCAGGTGGCCCAGCTCGTGGCCGAACACGCCCACCAGCACATCGGGCCGGTCGGCCAGCAGGCGCACCATGGCGTCGGTGACGATGAGCGTGCCGCCGGGCAGGGCCAGGGCGTTGGCGATGCTGGCGTCGGGCTCACCGGCGCGGCCTGCGGCGGCGCGGCCTGCGGCGGCGGTGGACGCGCCGGCGGCCGGCGCACTGGCCGCACGGGCCATCGGGGCAGTCTGGGCCGCCGAGCCCTTGCCGGCTGGCGCATCGGGTGCATCGGCCGCAGCGCTGCGCGGGCGCATCTCGCGAAACTCAAGCGTCCACCGGGGCACCGCACCCGGCCCTTCGGCGCGGGCCAGTCGCGCAGCCGCCTGTTCGAACGATGCCCGCACCGCCTGCTGCTGCGCCATCGGCAACTGGCTGGGGTGCAGGAAATCCTGGTCGAGGGTGTCGAGCACCGCGCGGCCCAGTTGCTCGTCCAGCCGCTCGGGCACCACGGCCATGATGGCGTGCGCGGCCGCCGGCAGACCCCAGCGCCATCCACCCCACAGGGCCAGCAGCAGGCACACGGTGGCCAGCAAGGCGCCACGCCAGCTTTGCATCCAGGGCACCAGCCAGCCCTGGCGCAGGCCGCTGGCAGCGGCCCAGGCGTCCCAGGTGGCGGCGTCGGCGTGGCTGAGCATCCCGTGCCCGGGCAGGTAGGCCTGGCGTGCACCGTGGCGCTGGCGCTCGGGCCAGCTCACGCGGCGCACGGGCACGCGCAAGGCCACGCCGTCACCATCGATGTGCAACTGGCCGGCCTGCACCGTCAGGTGAACGACGTGGGGCCTGGCCTGTTGGCCGTCGAAGTAGCTGGCGGCCAGCGCCAAGGGCGGGTGGTGCTGGCTCACAGCCCGATGTCCACGCCCAGCAGATCACCCGCCGCATCACCCGCGGCATCTGCGGTCGATCCCGCCGTGCCGGCCATCCACTGGTCGACATCGCCAAAGGCATGCACCCGCACCGCTTCGAGCCGCAGCCGCGCGGTGTGCACTGCCGCAAATGGCCGGTACAGGCCCAGGGTGAAGACGGTGAGCAGCAAGTTCCTGGCCGTCAGCCAACACAGGGCGCGCGCCTTCAGGCTGCTGGTCAAGCGCACCCGGGGAGAGCGGGTGTTGCCCCAGACCAGGTTTTGCAGGCGGGCCGCAAAGTAGGGCTGAACCAGTGAGAACAGCAGGCTGTAGAAGAGCAGGATGAGCGCGATCACGCCCGCCATGGCGGCATCGGAGGGCGGCTGCCTGGCGCCCATGGCCAGCAGGGGCACCAGAGCGGCCAACAGCAGGCCCAGGACGAAGACGGGGGCCAGGCTCAGCAGGCCGGCAAACAGCCAAAGCAGGTAGAACTGGCGGGTGCGCACCGTCAGGGTGGTGGTTTCGCCGGCAAACTGGTAGTGGCTGTGCTGGTAGCGCTTGAGCCGGGCCACCAGCAGCGGCAACAGCACCAGCGTGCCCAGCATGGTGATGCCCAACAGGGCGCTGACCCACCACGCCCGGTCGCTGCCAGTGGCATCTTCAGGCGGCTTCTGCAGGGCGCTCAGCACCAGTATCAGCACCCCCGGCAGCAGCAGCGGCAACAGCGCCTTGTAGGCATCGGCCACGCCGCCACCAAAGCGCATGCGCAGGCCGCGCCAACTCGTGTTGGCCAGCCGAAATCGCAGTGAGGATTGCCACAGTGCCGGCCACAGCGCCGCCAGCGCGAGCCCCGCCACGGCAGCCGCCATCGGTGAAAAATGCCCCGCCACACCGTAGCAAACCGAAAACAGCAGCACCAGCAGGTAGCCCCGCAGCATCTTCCAGGGGTTGCCATGAAAGCCCATGGCATGCCCGTCGATCAGGGTGTTGCCGTGAAAGTAGCGCAGCCGACGCGCCTTGGCGAAGGGGAAGTACAGGCTCAGCGTGAGCACGGTGAGCAGCAGGTTGACGATCCAGATGCGGAAGTACTCGCTGCCCGAGCCGGTGAACTGGATCGCCAGCCCGCGCCAGTTGGGTGGGGCAAGCGACGGCTCGTTCGGTGGCGGCTCGTTCGGTGGCGGTGCGTCAGGCGGCGGGGTTGCGGCGGGGCAGCCCGGGTCGAGGGCGGGCGATTCCGGGTCGGTCATGCGGGGGCTCCGTCGGGTGGCGGCCGGTCTTGAATTGCGCGCACGAGTCAGTCTACCGTCGGGCAAGCCGCCACCGACTTGCAGCCACAATCGCGGGCCACGGCCACGGGCCACCCGCCCGGCAAGCCGATCTCACCGGAGCCCCCATGAAGGACACCCCCCGCCGCGCCAGGCAAGCCGCCGCCATCCTGGCCCTGGCCTTGGCCACACAAGCCTTGCCCGCTGCGGCGGCGGCGCCTTTGCCACCGGTTGCGCCAAGAGAGCCGCGCGATGTCGGCGTGCATGGCGATGCGCGCATTGATGACTACTTCTGGATGCGCCAGCGCGACGACCCGCGCCTGCTGCCCCACCTGAAGGCCGAAAACACCCACACCGACGCCTGGCTGGCACCGCACCGCGCGCTGCAGAAGACCGTCTACGACGAGATGCTGGCCCGGCTGAAGCAGGACGACGAAGCCCTGCCCTACCGCCAGGGCGCCTGGTGGTATTCCACCCGCACCCGCGAAGGCGCGGCCTACCCCATCCACCTGCGCCGGCCGGCGGTGGGTGCCGACCGGCGCTTCGACGCCAGCGCGCCCGAGCAGGTGCTGTTCGATCTGAACCAGATGGCCCAGGGCAAGAAGTACCTGTCGATGGAGCTGCGCCTGGTCAGCCCCGATGGCGAGCGCATTGCCTTCTCGACCGACGAGACCGGGGCCCGCGATTACGTGTTGCAGGTGCGCGACCTGGTCAGCGGGAAAGACCTCGCCTGGCGCGTGCCCGAAGTGAGCAGCGCGGCCTGGGCCGCCGACAGCCGCACCCTGTTTTACGTGACCATGGACGCCGCCAAGCGCAGCCACCGCCTGTGGCGCGTGGTGCTCGGCAGCGCCGCTGCGCCCGTGCTGGTGCACGAAGAGCCCGACCCGCAGTTCGACATCGAGGTGCGCAGCACCCGTGACCAGCGCTGGCTGTTGCTGGAAACCGGCAGCAAGGACGAAGCCGACAGCCGCGTGCTCGATGCCCGTGAGCCCGGCGGCAACTGGCGCACCGTGCTGCCGCGTCGCCCGGGCGTGCTCTACGACCTGGACCACCGTGACGGCCGCTTCTACCTGCGCATCAACGACACCGGGCCCGACTTTCGCCTGGTGAGTGTGGACGCGCTGGCGCCCAGCCTGACCACTGCGCAGGAGCTGATCGCCGCCGCACCCGGCCAGATGCTGGAGCGGGTGGACCTGTTTGCCCAGCACCTGGTGGTGACCGAGCGCCGGCACGGCCTGCACAGCCTGCGGGTGCGCGACCTGCGCCGCAGCGGCCCCGAGGCCGAGCACCGCATCGGCTTCGACGAAGCCGCCTACACCGTGCGCGGGCTGCAGAACGCCGAGTTCAACACCGACACCTTCCGCTTCGTCTACGA
>JANOAQ010000338.1:0-15481 GCA_031411195.1 Burkholderiaceae bacterium
CAGGTTCGAACCCTGCACCGCCCACCAGGATTTCCCTCGGGAATCTGCAACAACGCCACCTCCGGGTGGCGTCGTCGTTTCTGGTGTTCAACCGGTGTCCTCAAGCAGACCCGGCGCCCAAGCCGGTCCTTGCACCTGCTCACCAATCCACACAGTTCGGCGGTCGGAGACTTTCTACATTGGCCCATCTCTAGCCGGCCCATGCCAGGACTGCGTCATGCCACTGATTCGATGTTTGCCGGCCCTGCTGGCACTGACGCTGCTGCCCTGTGTACCGGCGCTGGCCCAGGTGATCACGGTGTACAGCGACGGCCAGGTGGCGGTGGGCAGCAGCCGACAGCTCACGGCCTATGTGCCTTTGAACAATCCGGCGGTGCGCTGGGCCGTCAATGGCGTGCCTGGTGGGAACGGCAGCGTGGGCACCGTCAGCAGCACGGGCTTGTACACGGCACCCGCAGTGGTGCCGATGGCCAATGCGGTGCGGGTCAGCGCGACCAACATCGCGCAGTCGCAATACGCGGGTACGGCAACACTCACCATCACCCAGGTGCAGCCGCATCTGTGGAGCGCCTGGCCGCGCAGCGTCGCTGCGGGGCCATTCGAGCTCACCCTCAATGGCAATGGATTCAATGCCAATGCCGTGGTGCGGTTCGGTGGCGTGGTCGTCCCGTCCACCGTGAAGTCGGCCACGTCCATCACCATCAGCGGCACAGCGCTTGCCAGCCAGGTGGGCACGTCGGTGCGCCTGGTCGTCGGTCAGAATGGCCTGGGCGGTTTGCAAAGCGAGGTGGTGACAGTGCCCGTCACTGCAGCGGTCCCCACCACGCCGTTGCCTGCGCCAACCCCCAGCCCAACCCCCAGCCCAACCCCCACCCCGAGCCCGCCAGCACCGGCCAACTCAGGGCCAGGAACGGGCCTCGGGACGCCTGATCTGAAGGCTTCGCGCTTGTTGGAGCAGGCCGCTTTCGGCCCCACGCCGGCGGCGCTGGCGCGCGTCAGGCAGATGGGCGCCGACGCCTGGCTGGCCGAGCAGTTGTTGATGCCCGAGACCGCCATTCCCGATCCCGGCACCGGTGGCATGAGCAACAGCGTGATGCAAGCGCAATACCTCAGCCGTCTGTCGGCAGCGCCCGACCAGTTGCGCCAGCGCGTGGCCTATGCCCTGGGCCAGATCATCGTGGTGTCGATGAACAAGAACAACTATCCCAATGAGGTGATCCCGTATCTACAGATCCTCAACCGCAATGCGTTTGGCAACTACCGAACGCTACTTGGCGAGATTGCCACCAGCCCGCAGATGGGCAAGTACCTGGACATGGCCAACAGCAACAAGCCCGGCATGGGCGGCGGTGCCAACGAGAACTTCGCGCGCGAGCTGTTGCAGCTGTTCACCATCGGTCTGGTCAAGCTCAACGCCGATGGTTCGGTGGCCGTCGCGCCCGGGGGGGCACCGATACCCACCTACGACCAGACGACCGTGACCCAGTTGGCGCTGGCCTTCACCGGGTGGACATACGTGGGCACAGGCAACAACAACTGGGAAGACTTCAGCGGCCCGCTCCAGCCGCGTGAGGTCAACCACGACACCAGCGCCAAGCGCTTCCTGGGCTGCAGTGTGCCCGCCGGCCAGGGTGCGCAGGGCGACCTGAACGCCGCCCTGGACTGCGTCTTTGCGCACCCCAATGTGGCGCCGTTCATCAGCCTGCGGCTGATCCGCAGCCTGGTCACCAGCAACCCGTCACCCGCCTATGTGGCGCGGGTGAGCGCGGTGTTCAACAACAACGGCGCTGGCGTGCGCGGCGATCTGCGGACCGTCGTGCGTGCGGTGCTGCTCGACGGCGAGGCACGCAACGATGTGGCCACCGTCAATGGCGGGCGACTCAAGGATCCGCTCTTCCATGTGGTGTCGCTGGTGCGGGCGATGGGCGGCTCGGTGTCGCCCACCAACCAGCAGGCCTGGAGCCTGTCTCGGCTGGGCGAGACACCACTCGCGCCGCCGTCGGTTTTCAGCTTCTATTCGCCACTGTTCAGGGTGCCTCATACGGCACTGGCCGGCCCCGAGTTCCAGATCTACTCGCCCACCGAAGCGGTGTTGCGCGGCAATTTGTTGATGGGCATCGTCACCAACCCGGGGTCCGACTTTCCCATCGACATCAGCCGCTTCGTCAATGTGGCCGGCAATGTGGCCGGGCTCATCGATGCGGTCGATCAGACCCTGCTGTATGGCCGCATGCCTGCGGCGATGCGGCAAAGCCTGGCCACGGCCATCGCGGCCCAATCCGACAACCGCAACAAGGCCTTGACGGCCCTGTACCTGACCTTGCTGTCCGGCCAGTACGCCGTGCAGCACTGAGCCACCGGCACAGCCCAGGAGCCCTCGATGCTGAAACCCGACACCCATCCCCGACGCGATTTTCTGCGGCGCGCCAGTGCCCTGGTGGGCACCGCCACCCTCGGGTCGACCGCCCAAGCACAGGCCAACGATTACAAGGCGCTGGTATGCGTCTTCCTGCTGGGTGGCAATGATGGCCACAACACCGTGGTGCCCTTGGGCAATACGGCCTATGCCGCCTACAAGGCCGCCCGGGGCGGGCTGGCGCTGCCCGACGGCAACACCACCTTGCTGCCCGTCACCACGCCGACCGGGGCGGTCTATGGGCTGAACAGCGGCTTGGCTGCCATCGCCCCTTTCTGGGCCAGCGGCCAGTTGGCGGTGATGGCGAATGTGGGCATGCTGGCGCAACCCACCACCCGTGCCCAGGTTCTGGCCAACACGGCCAAGCTGCCCAGCAACCTGTTCTCCCACAGTGACCAGATCGTGGCCATGCAGGCCGGCGACGCGAATGGCTCGTCGGGCGGCACTGGCTGGGCCGGACGCAGTGCCGATGCTACGGCCGCGCGCAATGGCAGCGCACGCTTTCCGGCCAGCCTGTCCATGAGTGGATCGGCGTTGTTCTGCGCGGGCGCCAATGTCACTTCGGCCAGCCTGGTGCCCGGCTTCGACATGGCGCCCGACAACATGAACCCCTGGCCAGCCAGCGCGGCGGCAGCCCGCTCCAAGGGCCTGGCAGAGGTGCTGGCGCTGGACAGCGGCCTGGCCATGGTGCAGGCGGCCAACCATGTGTGGCAGGACGCCCTGTCGCTGGGCGCGCTGCTCAAGGGCAGCAGTGGGGGCACCCTGGCCACGGTCTTTCCAGGCACGCCGATCGGCCAGCAGCTGCAGCAGGTGGCCAAGATCATCAAATTGCGTGGCACCACCGGCATGGGTCGACAGGTGTTCTATTGCGCGCTCGGCGGGTTTGACACCCATTCAGCCCAAAGCTGGGGCCAGATGGACCTGCTGCGGCAGGTGGCGCAGGCGATGGCCGCGTTTTATGCCGCCACGCAGGAGTTGGGCGTGGCCAACCAGGTGACCACCTTCACCGAAAGCGAGTTTGGCCGCTCACTGCAGCCCAGCGGCACGGGCAGCGACCACGGCTGGGGCAGCCATCACCTGGTGCTCGGCGGCGCGGTCAAGGGCGGGCGGTTGTATGGCAGCTTTCCTTCGCTTGTTCTGGGCGGGGCCGACGATGCCAGCAGCCGGGGCTTGCTGATACCCAGCACCTCGCTGGACCAATACGCGGCCACGCTGGCCCGGTGGTTTGGTGTCGACGCGACCGGCATGGCCAAGGTGTTTCCCAACCTGGGCGCCTTTGCCACCGCCGACATGGGCTTCATGGCTTGAGTGTTCTGGCGCGGCCAGGGCGTCACCTTGGCGTCGTGCCACGCCCACCGGCGCACGCGATGATCCGGCACCATTGCCGCGCATCGCCATGACCTACCAACACCTGCTCCTGACCGTCGAAGGCCGCCTGGCCACCGTGCAACTGAACCGCCCTGGCGCGCGCAATGCGATGTCACAAGGCCTGATGCGCGAGCTGCTGCAGGCCGCGCGTGACCTGGCCGAACGCAGCGATGTGGATGTGGTGCTGCTCACCGGCAACGCCACCTGTTTCACGGCCGGGGCCGATCTGCGCGAAGGCGCTGCCTGGGCCGATGAATCCTTGGGCCTGGTGGCCAGGCGCGAGGTCGCATCGCTGGGCTTTCGCATGTGCAAGGCCTGGGAAGAACTGCCGCAGATCACCATCGTGGCAGTGGAAGGTTATGCCGTGGGCGGCGGCATGGCCCTGGCGGTGGCCTGCGATTGGCGGGTGGTGGCCGACGATGCCTTTGTATCGCTGCCCGAGATCGCCCTGGGCATCCCCTTGACCTGGGGTGCCATCCCGCGCCTGGTCAACCTGGTGGGCCCGGCCCGCGCCAAACGCTTGACCATCCTGTGTGAGCGGGTGGCCGCACCCGATGCCCTGGCCCTGGGCCTGATCGACTACACCGCAGCGCACGGCCAGGCCCTGGCGCGGGCGCGGGCCGTCGCCGAACAGGTGCTGGCCTTGCCGGCGGCGGCGGTGCGCATGAGCAAGGAGTCGGTCAACGCCGTCGCCCTGGCGTTGAACCACGCCAGCAGCTACATGGGGCATGACCAGATCATGCTGGCCGGGGCCAGCGCCGAGTCGAAGGCGGCACGTGCTGCGGCGCTGAAGCCAAAGTCATGAGCGCCGCGGGCCGCACCCGAGCGCGCACCCCGCAGCGCGCGGCAGGGCGGTGGGTCGCATGAGCGCCACACGCCCCGTTGGCGCCCTGTCGGGCACCGCGTTTGCCATCCTGTTGCTCATCGCGCTGATGATGGGCGCCAACCACGTGGCCGCGCGTTTTGCCTTCAACCACGGGGTGGACGTGGCCACGGCCGTCACCTTTCGCAGCCTGGTCACCGCTGCGGTGGTGGGTGGCCTCCTGCTCATCTACCGGGTGCCGCTGCGCCTGACAGCCCGCCATCGCCGCTTCTTGCTGCTCATCGGCGGGCTGATCGGCGTGCAGAGCCTGTGCCTGTACTCGGCCGTGGCGCGCCTGCCGGTGGCGCTGGCGCTGCTGGCATTCAACACCTACCCGCTGTGGACAGCGCTGTGGGCCCGCCTGGTGTACGGCCACCGGCCCGAGCCGCGCGTGGTGCGCGCCATGCCGGTGATGCTGCTGGGCCTGGCCCTGGCGCTGGACGTGTTGGGCGCTGCTTCGGGCCTGGGTGCGGCCGGGCAATGGGCGCACATCGGCATCGGCGTGGCCTTTGCGCTGGCGGCGGCGGCCACCTTCGGCTTGGCCCTGGTGCTCACACAGCACGAGGCCGGTGATCTGGACGGCCGCGTGCGCACCGCCAGCACGATGGCCATCGTGGCCGTGATGGCGATGGCCGTGATCGGTCTGCAGGGCGGTCTGCACCTGCCCGATGCAAGCGCTGGCTGGTGGGGCCTGGCGGCGCTGACCTTTCTCTACGGCACGGCCTTCACCATCATGTTCACCGTGCTGCCCAAGCTGGGCGTGGTGGGCAATTCGGCCATCATGAACGTGGAACCGGTATTTGCCCTGGGCCTGGCCTGGGCGCTGCTGGGCCAGGCGATTGCGCCGATGCAGGTGGGCGGCGCCTTGCTGGTGGTAGCCACGGTGGTGTGGCTGGGCCTGCGGCGGGCCTGAGCGCGGCCGCAGGCGCCGGCTAGAACTCCACCACCTCGGCGCGCAGGCCGCGGCCGGCCAGCATCACACGGGCGCGCTCGGCGTCGGCCAGGCTGGCAAAGGGCCACCAGGCGGCGCGCCACTCGCCCTGGTTCTGCATCAGTTCGCCTCGGTCGGGGGCGGGGGGCGGCAGGCGGCTGCCAGCGCGGCGCATGATGAGCAGGTGGTTCATGGCCACCCTGCGCTCGCGGTTGGGCGGGCTGACCACGGCAAACACCGCCGCTGCGGCGGGTGCGGGGGCAATCGATGGGCTGGGGCGGTCACGCAGCCGGTCCGATTCGGCCTTGGCGGCCTGCCTGGCTTCGTCCGACAGGCTGGGGCGGATGCGCGCCACCGGCGCCGAGGCCGCCTGCGCTGCATCTGCGGGCTGATCCGCGCTGGTCAATGTCGCGCTGGGTAATGTCGCGTTGGTCTGCGCGGCCGCCGACGCGGCCTGTTCAACTGGTTCAGGCGGCGCGTTGTGCGCCAATGGTGTTGCCGGTGCCGCGTGGGATGCCGCTGGCGCCGGCGCTGTCGACGCCGCAGCCTGCACCACGGCCACGGGTGGCGAAACCGCCGATGCGGCGTGCGCGGCCAAGGCCGCGCCTTCGGCCGGTGCAACAGCGCCGGGTGGTCGCAGGCCCCAGCCCAGGCCCAACATGCCTATGAACAACGCCGCACCGGCACTGGCCGCACGGCCGCGGCTGTAGGCACGGGGGCCGAGGATGCTGCCGTCGGTGCCCACCAGCAGGCGGATGCGCCGGTCGCCCACGCCAATGGCGGCGGTCAGCGCATGCAGTTCGACGCCATGCACCAGGCCTTGCCGGCGCAACTGCGTACCTTGCGCCGGATCGGCCGCCACCACACGGTGGGGCCAGTCCTCGGGCGCGATGGGATGGGCGTGTGCGTGCCTTTGCGCCCAACTTGCCACTGTTTGTGGATGGCTGGGCCAGAAGACCTTGCGGTTGAAGGCGGCCCTGAGCCGCGGTAGGCCCGCCGGACGGCCCCGCAAGGCCTGGCGCAGGCGTGCCCACCAATGGCGCGGGCCACGTGGTACGGCCGCCACTGCAGCGGTGCGGGCGGCTGCACGGCGTTCGACCACCTCGGCCAAGCGGGGGCCGGGTGCTGCAGGCGCACTCGGTGTGGCTGGAGACCCTGCGTCGGCGGCGTTTTTCGCTGACTGGGGAGCAGGCGCCGGCATCGGGTGTTGATCGGGTGGCGCAGCCAAAGCCGCTTCGTGGGCTGCCAACAAGGCCTGGTTCACTACCTCATCGTCGGCCAGGTCCGGTATCTGCGCGGCATCGGCCGGTTCGTGCGAGGGCATCGCTGGCGGTGCCGCGGTGCCAGCGGACGGGTCGATGTCGACCTGGGCCGCTTCGACCGCCGACACGGCCGGGTGGCTGATGTCGTCGGCGTCCGGGCTCTCGGCAGCGGCCTCGCCGGGTGGCTGCAGTGGTTCTTGCGGCGCGTCTGGCGCCAAGGGGCGTGCCGGCGGCGTGTGCAGCGCGGCGCCCGGCGCTGACCACGGGCGGTCGGCCGAAAAGGGCAGCACCACCTCGCCGATGCTGTGCACCTGCGAGGCGCTGATACGGTGCGCGAGGGGGTGGCGGTTGTGCCAGCGCACCACGCGCTGGATCACCTCGTTCAGGTGTAGCGCTTGCATGATCCTGCTGCATTGTTCGCAAGCAGGCGCACCACCATCGGCTGATCAACGGCCGGTGCAACGGCCAGTTCAGGCGCTCAGCGCGTGCAGATCACATGCCGGCGTAGTTGGGCCCGCCGCCGCCTTCGGGCGTGACCCAGACGATGTTCTGCGTCGGGTCCTTGATATCGCAGGTCTTGCAGTGCACGCAATTCTGGGCGTTGATCTGCAAACGGTCGGTGTTGTCGTCGTTCTTGACGAACTCGTAGACGCCGGCCGGGCAGTAGCGCGATTCAGGCCCGGCGTACTTGGCCAGGTTGATGGCCACCGGCACGCTGGCATCCTTGAGCGTGAGATGGGCCGGCTGGTTTTCTTCGTGGTTGGTGTTGCTGACGAAGACCGAGCTCAAGCGGTCGAACGTCAGCTTGCCATCGGGCTTGGGGTACTCGATCCTGGGGCATTGGTCGGCCGGCAGCAGGCGGGCGTGGTCGGGTGTGTCGCGGTGAATGGTCCAGGGTGGCACCATGCCGAACTTGGGCATCAGCCATTGCTCGATGCCGGTCATCAGCGTGCCCACGGTGGGGCCCTTCTTGAACCAACCCTTGAAGTTTCGCGTCTGCTTCAACTCGGCATGCAGCCAGCTTTTCTCGAAGGCGGCGGGGTAGGCGGCCAGTTCATCGTGGCTGCGGCCGGCGGCCAGGGCTTCGGCGATGGCCTCGGCGGCCAGCATGCCGGTCTTGATGGCGGCGTGGCTGCCCTTGATGCGTGCGGCATTCAGGAAGCCCGCGTCACACCCGATCAGGGCACCGCCCGGGAACACCAGCTTGGGCAGGCTCTGCAGGCCGCCGTTGTTGATGGCGCGCGCCCCGTAGCTGATGCGCTTGCCGCCTTCGATGTGGGCGCGGATGGCGTGGTGGGTCTTCCAGCGCTGCATCTCTTCGAACGGGCTCATCCAGGGGTTCTGGTAGTCCAGGCCCACCACATAGCCCAGGGTGACCTTGTTGTCTTCCAGGTGGTAGAGAAAGCCGCCGGCAAAACTGCCGTCTTCGACCGGCCAGCCGGCGGTGTGCACCACCAAGCCGGGCTGGGCCTTGTCGGCCGGCACTTCCCACAGCTCCTTGATGCCGATGGCCCAGCTGGCGGGGTCGCGCCCGGCGTCCAGTTTGTACTTGGCGATCAGCTGCTTGCCCAGGTGACCACGTGCACCTTCGGCAAACACGGTGTACTTGCCGGTGAGCTCCATGCCCAGCTGGAAGTTCTCGGTCGGCTCGCCGTCCTTGCCCACACCCAGGTTGCCGGTGGCCACGCCGCGCACGCGGCCCTGCTCGTCGTACAGCACTTCGGCGCCGGTGAAGCCGGGGAACACTTCCACGCCCAGCGCTTCGGCCTGCTCACCCAGCCACTTGACCA
The DNA here is from genome assembly GCA_031411195.1 of Burkholderiaceae bacterium. Classification (GTDB taxonomy): domain Bacteria; phylum Pseudomonadota; class Gammaproteobacteria; order Burkholderiales; family Burkholderiaceae_C; genus Pseudaquabacterium. The sequence continues at coordinate 8,630 of JANOAQ010000338.1, forward strand.
CCGCGCCCAGGCTGATGACGTAGTTGCCTTCGTTGTGAAAGCAGGTGGGCATCAGCCAGTCGGGGATGGTCGCGGTGCCGTCGGCGGTGAGCTGCAGCAACTGGTCGCCAGTGACGCTCTGGTGCAGCGGCGCACCCAGATCACGCCAGTTGGGGATCAGCTCATTGATGGCGATCGGGTCCATCACCGCACCCGAGAGGATGTGGGCGCCGGGCTCGCTGCCTTTTTCAAGCACCACCACCGAAATTTCGCGCCCCTGCGTGGCTGCCACTTGCTTCAAGCGGATGGCGGTGGCCATGCCGCCAGGGCCACCACCGACGATCACCACGTCGTAGTCCATGGCCTCGCGTGGGCCGTATTGGGTGAGGATCTCCTGCGGTGTCATCCCGTTATTCCTGTAGCTGTTGGGTACGTGCCAAACCGCTGCGTTCTGCACAGCGATGGCGGCCCGTCGATTCTAACCAGCGTGACCAGTAAATAGCACGATCGTGCTATTGGCAACGAATCCGGATTTGGTGTGCACAAACACCGGCCAGTTCAGGCGATTGACGGCATCGGCCTGCATTAGGCTTGCGCCTCAACCAACCGCTGCCATGGCCCTGTTCTCCACTACGCTCATGTGCTGCCGCGCCTCGGCGCGCAGCCGTCACTGATGTCGGCCGCACACCCGACGGCCCCGCTGGCGAGCCTGCTGCCAGAGCCGCTAGACGCCCGGTTCTCCGAGCGCCGTGTGCAGTTGGCCTTGTGGGCCAGCGGCGAAAGCGTGTGGGAATGGGCGTCGGCCGCCGACCGCCTGGTGGTCGACATGGCCGACGACAACCGTCTTGACCTTCCTGGCGCGGGTGAGGGGTTGACGATGGATGCCTTCCTCGGCAGCGCCCACGCCGACGATTCACAGCGCTTGCGGCTGGCCTGGCAACTGCACCTGCGTGGCGCGCACCCCGACATCGACGTGTCCTTCCGCATCACCAACAGCGGTGGCCGTCTGCGCTGGCTTCGGGTGCGCGGACGGGCGTTGTCACGCAATGGACTGGGCCTGGCCGAGCGTGTGCTCGGCACCCTCAAGGATGTCACCGCAGAGCACGATGCCGAAGCCTCGCTGCGGCTGATGGCGCATGCGTTCTCCAGCACCCGTGATGCGATGGCGGTGGTCGATCCGCAATGGGCGGTGCTCGAAATCAACGAAGCGCTGGTGCACCTGGCGGGCGATGACAGCGGCATCATGCCGGGCTGCGATCTGCGGCAATGGCTGGCTTTGGACGATTGCCAACTGGCCGATGTTCAGGCCGGCAGTGCCTGGCGGGGCGAACGTGCGCTGGCCTGCGGTGCGGAAATGGTGCCGGTGGAGGTGTCAATCACTGCCGTTGTTGCCAGCGACGGGCAGCGCCACTGCTACCTGGTGGCCTTGCACGACTTGCGCGAGCGCAGGCGGGCTGAAGAACGCCTGCAGCGCATGGCCATGGTCGATGAACTGACCGGGTTGCCCAACCGGCTGGCGGCGCAGTTCTGCGTCGAAGAGGCACTGGGTCGGCCTACGCCCACCTTTGGAATCCTGTTCATCGACCTGGACGGGTTCAAGGAGATCAACGACTCCTACGGGCACGACCACGGTGACGCCTTGCTGGCCGCCGTGGGCCAGCGCCTGCGCAAGGCCTTGCCTGAAGACGCCCACCTGTCGCGTTGGGGCAGTGACGAGTTTCTGGTCGTGCTGGCGCAGGGCAGTGGCGATACCGAAGTGCGGTCTTCGGCCCAGGTCGTGCTGGCCGCCCTGGCCGGCGCCTTTGACATTGGCCTGCAGGAGGTGCGGCTCACGCCCACCATCGGTGCCGTGCTGGCGCCGCAGGACGGCAACGACTTCAGCCTCTTGCTTCGCAAGGCCGATTCGGCCATGTATGCCGCCAAGGAGCGCGGGCGCAACTGCCTGGTCTTCTTCGACAGCTCGCTCGACAACGACGCCCAGCGGCGGGTCCGGATGACCAGCCTGCTGCGCATCGACACCGACCGCAATGGTTTCAGCTTTGTCACGCAACCCAAGGTGAATGGCCGTGGAGAGCTCGTTGGCAGCGAGCTGCTGATGCGCTGGTCTACCGAAGCCTTTGGCAATGTGTCGCCGGTGGAATTCATCCCGTTGGCGGAAAAGGTGGGCCTGATCCAGTTGATGGGCCGCCACGCCGCCCATGCGGCAGCCCAATTGGCGGCAGCGGGTGTCGAATGTGGTCACCCCTTGCCGGTGGCTGTCAACCTGTCGCCCAAGCAGTTGTTGCAGCCCGGGCTGGACGGCCTGCTGCTGCATGCCTGCCGCCGCTACAACATCTCGCCCAAGATGCTGGAGCTGGAGCTGACCGAATCGGCCCTGGTGCACAGAATGGACATCGTCACGCCGATGCTGCACCGCTTGCGCGGGCACGGTTTTTCGCTGGCGCTGGACGACTTCGGCACGGGGTACTCGTCGCTCAGTTACCTGCGCCACCTGCCTTTCGACAAGGTCAAGATCGACCGCAGTTTCGTGATGGACATCGGCGCTGATCCGGCGGCTTCGCGTCTGCTGGACAGCATCGTGCAACTGTGCAACGTGCTGGGCATGCGCACCGTGGCAGAAGGGGTGGAAACCGCTGATCAACTGGCGGCCCTGGCGGCCATGGGCGTGGATGAATTCCAGGGCTACTACTTTGCCAAGCCCATGGCGCTGGACCATTGGCTGGCCCTGCTTCGCCAGCCCGGCCAGCCACTGCCGTTGCTGCCCCAGCCCATGCCCTGAAGGCCACAGCACTGCCGCCCCGGCATCGAGCAGGTGCGTGCTATGGTGATCCGAGGCTGACGCGTCCGCTGCAGCACATCTTCCAGAACCCGGTCCGCTGACGAATTCACCATGAGCTACAACATTGATCTCTCCGGCCGCGTGGCCTTCGTCACCGGTGCGTCCAGTGGCCTGGGTGCGCAGTTCGCCCGCGCGCTCAGCCAGGCCGGGGCGGGCGTGGTGCTGGCCGCCCGCCGCGTGGAGCGGCTCAAGACCCTGCGCGCCGAGATCGAATCAATGGGCGGCGACGCCCATGTGGTCGAGCTGGACGTGACCGACCCCGACAGCATCAAGTCGGCCGTGGCCCATGCCGAAACCGAGATGGGCGCCATCGACATCCTGGTCAACAACAGCGGCGTGAGCACCACCCAGAAACTGGTGGACGTCAGCCCCGACGACTACGACTTCGTGATGGGCACCAACACGCGTGGGGCCTTCTTCGTGGCGCAAGAGGTGGCCAAGCGCATGATCGCGCGCAGCCGGGGCACCGCGCCGGGCACCTTTACCGGCGGGCGCATCGTCAACGTGGCGTCGATGGCCGGCATGAAAGTGCTCAGCCAGATCGGCGTCTACTGCATGAGCAAGGCTGCGGTCATCCACATGACGCGGTCCATGGCGCTGGAGTGGGGCAAGTTCGGCATCAACACCAATGCCCTTTGCCCGGGCTACATCGACACCGAGATCAACCATGCGCATTGGCAGACCGAGGCCGGCCAGAAGCTGATGAACATGACCCCGCGCAAGCGCGTGGGCAAGCCCGAAGACCTGAACAGCGCGCTGATGATGCTGTGTGCCAACGAAAGCCATTTCATCAACGGCGCCATCCTTTCTGCCGACGACGGCTTCGGCGCGTGATTGAGGCCCCCCCCGTAGCGCCTTCGGCGCTCCCCCCCAGGGGGGCGCCGCTGCCGGCCCGGCGAAGCCGGATCCGGGGCGGCCGCTCGCTGGGCCTGCGCCACCACCCGCATTCCTTGGAGCGCTGAACTTTGGCCCGTGCCTTGACCCCCCTTGAAGCCCGCGTGCTGGGCGTGCTGGTCGAGAAGCACGCCACCGTGCCCGACACCTACCCGCTGAGCCTGAACTCTCTGGTGGCCGGCTGCAACCAGAAGACGGCGCGTGATCCGGTGCTCAACGCCAGTGAATCGGATGTGCTGGCCGCCATCGATGGCTTGAAAAGCATGAGCCTGGTCTTCGAGACCAGCGGCGGGCGGGTCAGCAAGTACGAGCACAACGCCGCACGCGGCTTGAACGTGCCGGGCGCCGCTGCGGCCTTGCTGGCCGTGCTGATGCTGCGCGGCCCGCAAACTTCGGCCGAACTGCGCGCCAATGCCGAGCGACTTCACCGTTTTGCAGACATCTCGTCCGTTGAAGGCTTTCTCAACGAGCTGGCCGAACGCTTTCCGCCGCGTGCCGTGCTGCTGCCCCGCGCCCCCGGCGCGCGTGAGCCGCGCTGGGCCCATTTGCTGTGCGGTGAGGTGCAGATGACCGCCGCGCGCGAATCCTCAGGCGCGTGCGATGACGATGCCATCAGCGTGGGTGAGCTGGTGGCCCTGAAAGCCGAACTCGGCCGCCAAGGCGAAGAGCTGTCCGCACTGCGTGCCCTGGTGCACCGCCTGGCCGGTGAGCTGGGCGTGCCCACCGAGCCACCCGCCTGAAGGGGTGGGCCAGGTTCAGCCGGCCAGCAATTTGTTGACCAATTCCGGCGTGGTGGCCGCGCCCACCTTGCGCATCAGGCGCGCGCGGTAGACGTCCACTGTGCGCGGGCTGATGGCCAGGCGCTTGCCGATCAGCTTGCTGGTCAGTCCCTCGATCAGCAGGGCGGCGATCTCGCGCTCGCGGGCTGTCAAGTCGACCTTCAGTTTGCGCTTGGCCGACAGGTCTTCGAACGACCAGATTCCGGCGGCGTGCGGCTGGGCCGGGTCGAGCGCGCGGCCCGACACATGGCACCAGAACAACTCGCCGCGCAACGCGCCATCCAGCCGCTTCATCACCCGGTCGTCGGCGTACCAGCCCTGGGCGTCGAGGCTGGCGATGATGCGCTGGCCGGTGCGCTCGAACTCGGCGGCGGTGGGGTACAGCACCTCGAAGCTGCGGCCCACCAACTGGTCGCGTTGCGTGCCGAACATCGCCAGCACCTGCTGGTTGCAATCGACGATCTGGCGCTGGCGCGACAGCACCAGTCCGATGGGCGCCAGGTCGAAGGCAGTGCGGTAGTCCAGCGCCAAAGCGCTGTTGCCGCTGTTCACAGCAGCGCGTAGGTGGTGGTGGCGTGGGCCGCCAGCTTGCCACCTGCATCGAACACCTCGATCTCGCCGAACACCAGGTTCTTGCCAAGGCGCAGCACGCGTGCGACCACCCGGGCCTCGCCAGCAGTGGCCGTCTGGCTGCCGGCAATGGGTCGCATGAAGCTGGTCTGCAACTGCACCGTGGTCATGGGCTTGAAGCCACCCAGTTGGGTGGCGATCGCCAGGATCATGGCGGTGTCGGCGGCGGCCATCACGGCCTGACCGCACAGCACCTGGCCCACATGCACCAACGCAGGCGCAATCGGCAAGGCCAGCGTCACCTCGCCGGCGTGCGCCTGCAGCACCCGAAGATCCAGCTGGCTGACCCATGGCGCCACCAGGGTGTGCAGCATGGCTTGCAGGGCGGACAGTTCAACAAGCGATTCGGCCGGCATCGGTGTTCTCCAGGCGGAGTGGGGCAGGTTTAGGCGATTTTACGTACCCCCTACTTAATCCAGTAAGTAGTACGCTTCGCGCCGTCCCCTACGCCCGTTCGGCTCTACCTGCCCCCTTCATCGAAGGACCTGTCCCATGAACAAGATCTACCCCAGCGCTGCAGCTGCACTGACTGGCATCGTCCGAGACGACCAGTTGCTGGCTGTCGGCGGCTTTGGCCTTTGCGGCATCCCCGAGGCGCTGATCGACGCATTGCGCGACAGCGGTGTCAAGAACCTCACCGTCATCAGCAACAACGCGGGTGTCGACGGTTTCGGCCTGGGCAAGTTGCTGGAAACCCGCCAGATCAGCAAGATGATCAGCAGCTATGTGGGCGAGAACAAGGAGTTCGAGCGCCAGTACCTGGCCGGTGAGCTGGCACTGGACTTCACCCCCCAGGGCACGCTGGCCGAAAAGCTGCGCGCTGGCGGCGCGGGCATCCCGGCCTTTTTCACCAAGACCGGCGTGGGCACCATGGTGGCCGAAGGCAAGGAACTGCGCGAGTTCGACGGCGAGACCTATGTCATGGAGCGCGGACTGGTGCCGGATGTGTCGCTGGTCAAGGCCTACCGCGCCGACAAGTCGGGCAACCTGCAGTTCCGCTACACCGCGCGCAACTTCAATCCCGCGGTGGCCATGGCCGGCAAGATCACGGTGGTCGAGGTGGAGGAGATCGTCGAGACCGGCGCCATGGTGCCGGACCAGGTGCATCTGCCGGGCATCTATGTGCACCGCATCGTGCTCAATGCCACGCCCGAAAAGCGTATCGAGAAGCGCACCCTGCGCGACAAGGCCAGCGCCTGAGCCACCCACCGCAACACAACCCAACAGGAGTCATCCCATGGCCTGGACCCAAGACCAAATGGCGGCACGTGCCGCGCAGGAACTGCAGGACGGTTACTACGTGAACCTGGGCATCGGCATCCCGACCCTGGTGGCCAACTTCGTGCCTGCCGACAAGGAAGTATGGCTGCAAAGCGAGAACGGCATGCTGGGCATCGGCCCGTTCCCGACCGAGGACGAGGTCGACGCCGACCTGATCAACGCCGGCAAGCAGACCGTCACCACGCTGCCGGGCTCGTCGATCTTTGGCAGCCACGACAGCTTTGCCATGATCCGGGGCGGCAAGATCAACCTGAGCATCCTGGGCGCGATGCAGGTGAGCGAGAAGGGCGACCTGGCCAACTGGATGATCCCGGGCAAGATGGTCAAGGGCATGGGCGGCGCGATGGATCTGGTGGCCGGCGTCAAGAACGTCGTGGTGCTGATGGAACACGTGGCCAAGAAGAAGGACGGCAGCATCGACCTCAAGATCCTGCCGCACTGCACCCTGCC
>JANOAQ010000339.1:0-2376 GCA_031411195.1 Burkholderiaceae bacterium
CGGGCGCACATGCAGCTGCAGGCGGCGCAGGTTGCCATGGGTCTGGTGCATCGCCGCCAGCGCCGCGCCACTCAGCAGGAAGGTCAGCGCATAGCCCAGGTTGAGCTGGTAGTTGACCGAGGCCAGCAGCATCACCAGCAGGGTGATGAAAAAGCCCCAGCCGGCCTTGGTGGGCAGGATGTAGAGGTTGCGCTGGGTCAGCACCCAGCTGTCGCTGCGCGGCAGCCGGTTCTCGAACCACCGCCGTACGGAGGGCCAAGTCACGGTATGCCGACAGCTTCCAGCATGGCCCGGACCTGTTCAGCGCGGCCACGGCCGCTGCTGGCCACCGGCACCAGGTGGTGGGCAGCCGTTTGCGGCAGGATGGCCTGAATGTCGTCGGGCGCCACGTAGTCGCGCTGGGCCAGCAGGGCGCGGGCGCGGGCGGCGCGCAGGATGTTGATGCCGGCGCGCGGGCTCAGGCCGTCGGCAAACCACTGGCCCGAACGTGTGGCGGCGATCAACGCCTGCAGGTAGTCGAGCAGGGCTTCGCTGACATGCACCTTCTGCACCTGGGCCTGCGCCAGCACCAGTTCGGCCGGGCTCATCACCGCGCCCATGCGGTCGACCAGATGGCGGCGGTCTTCGCCGGCCAGCAAGGCCCGCTCGCTGGCGCGGTCGGGGTAGCCCAGGGTGATGCACATCAAGAAGCGGTCGAGCTGGCTTTCGGGCAGGGGGTAGGTGCCCAGCTGGTCACTCGGGTTCTGGGTGGCGATCACGAAAAACGGCTTGGGCAGGGGCCGGGTCTCGTTCTCGACCGTCACCTGCTGCTCTTCCATCGCTTCGAGCAGCGCGCTCTGGGTCTTGGGGCCGGCGCGGTTGATCTCGTCGGCCAGCAGCACTTGGGTGAACACCGGCCCCGGGTGGAAGTTGAAGGCCTCCTTGCTGCGCTCGAAGACGCTGACACCGATCAGGTCGGACGGCATCAGGTCGGCGGTGAACTGCACCCGCGAGAAGCGCAGGCCCAGCGACACCGCCAGTGCATGCGCGAGGGTGGTCTTGCCCACGCCGGGCACGTCTTCGATCAGCAAGTGGCCGCCGGCCAGCAGGCAGGCGATGCAGTCCTCGATCTGCGGCTGTTTACCCACAATGATCGTGCTAATCTGGCTCGTCAGCCGCTGCAGACGCTGCGCAAGGTTCGAATCAGCCATGCGGCGCACCATAACGGAAAACGATTCGAGACCACGATGTCCACTGCCTACTTCAGCCACGCCGAGTGCCGTTTGCACGATATGGGGGCAGGCCACCCCGAATGCCCGCAACGGCTGGATGCGATTGCCGACCAGTTGCTGTCTTCGGGCCTGGACATCGCGGTGCAACACCGCGAGGCGCCGCTGGCCACGCTCGAGCAGATCGAGCGTGCCCACACCGTGCACTACGTCACCCAACTGCGCGAGTTCATGGAGCAGGTTCAGGCCACTGGCGAGCCGCGCCACCTCGACCCCGACACCGTGGTGTGTGCCGGCACCTGGCGTGCTGCGCTGCGCTCGGCCGGGGCCGCAGTGGCGGCAACGGAGGCGGTATTCAAGGGCGAGGTCGAAAACGCCTTTTGCGCCACCCGTCCGCCCGGCCACCACGCCACACGTGACGAGACCATGGGCTTCTGCTTCTTCAACAATGTGGCCATCGCAGCCCGCCATGCCCTGGACGTGCTGGGGCTGGAGCGGGTGGCCATCATCGACTTCGACGTGCACCACGGCAATGGCACCGAGGACATCATCGCCGGCGACGACCGGGTGCTGATGGCCAGCTTCTTCCAGCACCCGCTCTACCCCAATTGCGGCGCGGTACCCAAGGGCACCAACATGGTCAATGTGCCCATTCCGCCCTACACGCGTGGCATGGCGGTGCGCGAGATGATCGACGTGATGTGGATGCCGCGGCTGGAAGAATTTGCGCCGCAGATGGTTTTCATCAGTGCCGGCTTCGACGCCCACCGCGAGGACGACCTCGGCCAGCTGGGCTTGGTCGAAGCCGATTACGAGTGGATCACCCGCCGCTTGAAGGACCTGGCCGACCGCCATGCCGGGGGGCGCATCGTGTCGTGCCTGGAAGGCGGCTATGCCTTGAGCGCGCTGGCGCGCAGCGTGGTGGCGCATGTGCGCGTGCTCGCGGATGTGTGATTCCGCCCCCTTGGTCCAATGAACGGCTTTGAGTTCCTGAAGGATTTGTTCACCGACCTGGTTCGCCCGAGCGCCCTGCTGGAGTTGGCGGTGCTGCTGGCTTGCCTGGGCGTGGCCTGGCTGGTGGCCACGCGGCTGCGGCCCCGAGCCGAGGTGCCGCACGCCCTGGGCGCCATCTGGTTCGGGCAGCGCGGCTTCGACGGGGTGCTGTTTC
>JANOAQ010000340.1:0-2002 GCA_031411195.1 Burkholderiaceae bacterium
CGGTCGTCTATCACAAGGACATCCTCGGTCCCTGTGACGCTCCAGACCCGGTCATCGTCAACATTGAGTAGCGTGCTTTGCCGGCTCAGCCTGGCGGCGGCTGGCGGGCCCGTTGCATCAGTCGGCGCGCTTCGGCCTCGGGCCCCAGGCCCAATGCTCGGGCGCTGGCTTCGGCCCGGGCCAGCAGCTTGTCTGCCTGCTGCCGGTTACCGGCCAGGTTGGCGGCAAGTGCTTGCTGGGCGTGCAACAGACATTGGCCTGCGCTGGCCGATGAGGCGTCCAGCAAGGCGGCGGCAGCGGCAAAGCCCGTGTCGGCTTCGGCATGCCGGCCCTGCCGTGCAGCGGACAAGGCTTGGTAGCCTCGGTATTCGCCCTCGCTGTGGCGGTCGCCCACGGCATTGGCCTGTGCAATGGCTAGGTCGAAGCAAGCCGTCGCGGTCGACAGATCGCCCAAGGCCTCGGTGACGATGCCAAGGTTGCACAGTACCGTGTATTCCAGCTTGCGATGCCCGAACTCGCGCGCCGCCAGTACTGCAGCTTCCAGATTCACGCGGGCTGCCGCGCTGTCGCCAAGCTCGTGCTGGAGCAGGCCGAGATTGCAGCGGGTGTTGGCGGCAAATTGACGGTCACCCAGGTCCGATGCCAACTCAACCGCCTGGCTGTAGAAGGTCAAGGCTTCGCTGAGGCGCCCCTGTTCGTGGTACACGGTACCCAGATTGCCCAGCAAGCCGCCTTGCCAGCGGCGATCACCCAGGCGCCGCGCCAGCGCCAAAGCCTGTTCGTAGGCAACAGCGGCCAAGTCGTAGCGTGATTGCGCGCGGGCCAGAGATCCCAGGCTGTTATGCACCCGCAGGCTGACTGCGTCATCTGCACAGCGCTGCGCAAGTTGTGCGGCCTCATCCAGGGTGGCCGTCGCCGCATCGAATTGCTCATGCCGCAATTCCGCCGCGCTGCGCCAACACAGCAGGCGTGCACGCTCGGCGTTGCCCTCGGCGTGCTGGCCCAACAGCGCCAGGCCCTGATCCAGACGTCGCTCGGCTGCCTGAAAGTCGCCCAGGTATTGCAAAGCGCCACCCATCACCCGGTGCAGCAGGGCCTGCTGGCCAGGTGCCAGGCCCGGCACGCTTTCCAGGTCAGCGATCAAGGGCGCAATGGCGCGAAATGGCCCGGTCAGCACCAAGGCCGCCCACACCACCGCAACCGCGCGCACGGCCTGGTCCGGCTCGGCCACGGTCGCGCGGCGGCATGCGGTCACCAGGTTGTCAAGGTCGGCGCAGCGTGCGGACGTTGCCTTGGCTTCGCTGAAAGATGCAAAGTAGCGCCAGTGTCGGCTTTCGGCAGCGCCCGCACCCATTTCGGCCAGGCGTTCGGCCGCGTAGTCCTGCACCGTTCGCAGCAGGTCGAAACGTTCGTCAGGGCGCTGGCGCACCAGGGACTTTTCGACCAGACCCTGCAAGGCATCGGTCACCCAGGGCGCGGGGGCGAAGGTTTGCAGATCGATCACCGCCTCGGCGCTGTCGAAGGTGAAGCCGCCTTCGAACACCGACAGTTGCGCCAAGGCCGATTGCTCGGCAACGGTGAGCAACTCCCACGACCAATCCAGGGTTGCACGCATCGTTGCCTGGCGGTCGTGCCGACCGCTGCGACCCGAAAGCAACCTGAACCGCTGGTCCATCCGGCGCAGCATGGCGTATGGCGGGATCACCCGCGCGCGCGCCGCTGCCAGTTCGACGGCCAAGGGCAGGCGGTCGAGCAGGTCCATCAAGGCGGGCACGGCAGCCAGGTCGCGCGCATCGGGTTGGTAGCCGCTGTGGGCGGCCAGCGCGCGGGTTTCAAACAACTGCATCGCCTCGCGCTGGCCCATCGGGGCAAGTTCAAGGGCCTGCTCGCCGGCAATGCCCAGCACTTCGCGGCTGGTGACGAGAAATTGCGCCTCGGGGGCCATGGCAAGCCAATGACCGAGGGTGGCTTCGGCGTGCCGTGCGACCTGCTCGAAGTTGTC
>JANOAQ010000341.1:0-5705 GCA_031411195.1 Burkholderiaceae bacterium
GGGGTTTCCATGCGCGGATTTTCACCCGGGCCGGCGAGGGGTAAACCCGATTGATACGGATTCTGAGTGGCGCACACTAATCGTCAGTGTGCTGATTAAATGCCTGCGCGCCGCTTGCATGCTTGGGACAACCATGACGAACGACTCCAATGATCAAGCCGTGCTGGTGGCCGGCGGTGGTATCGGCGGCCTGGCGGCCGCGCTGGCGCTGGTGCGCCAGGGCTTTCGGGTCAAGGTGCTGGAGCAGGCGCCCGAAATCGGCGAGATCGGCGCAGGCATTCAGCTCGGCCCCAACGCCTTTCATGCCTTCGACGCCCTGGGCGTGGGTGCCAAGGCGCGCGCGCGGGCCGTCTACACCGACTACATGGTGATGCATGACGCGCTGGACGAAACCCAGGTCGGCAAGATCCCCACCGGCGAGGCCTTTCGCCAGCGCTTTGGCAACCCGTACGCGGTGATCCATCGGGTGGACGTGCACACCTCGTTGCTTGAAGGTGCGCAGGAGACCGGGCGCATCGAGTTCTGCACCTCGACGCGGGTCGAGCGCATCGAGCAGAGCGATGCCGGCGTGACGGTGTTCGACCAGCAAGGCCAGGCCCACCGTGGCGTGGCACTGATTGGCGCCGATGGCGTCAAGTCGGTGGTGCGCCAGCAGTTCGTCGGTGATCCAGCGCGGGTGACCGGCCACGTGGTCTACCGCGCGGTGGTAGACAAGCAGGACTTTCCGGCCGATCTGCAGTGGAACGCCGCCAGCATCTGGGTCGGCCCCAACTGCCATCTGGTGCACTACCCGCTGCGCGGCGGCGATCAGTACAACGTGGTGGTCACCTTCCACAGCCGGCAGCAAGAACAATGGGGTGTCGGCGACGGCAGCAAGGAAGAAGTGCAGAGCTACTTCCAGGGCATCTGCCCCAAGGCGCGCCAGTTGATCGACCTGCCCAAGACCTGGCGCCGCTGGGCCACCGCCGACCGTGAGCCTATCGGGCAATGGACCCATGGCCGCGTGACCTTGCTGGGCGATGCCGCCCACCCCACCACCCAGTACATGGCCCAGGGTGCCTGCATGGCGATCGAGGACGCCGTCACACTGGGCGAGGCCTTGCGGGTGAACAGCAAGCAATGGGCGCCCGCGCTCGACCTGTACCAGCGCAGCCGCGTGGCGCGCACCGCGCGCATCGTGCTCAGCTCGCGTGAGATGGGCCGCATCTACCACGCGCAGGGTGTGGAGCGGCTGGTGCGCAACGACCTGTGGCGCGGTCGCACGGCCGAGCGCTTTTACGATGCGATGGAATGGCTGTACGGCTGGAATGTTTCCAATTGCCTCGCCCCGTGACCCTCAGCCCGGAAACCTCATGAACGACCTTGGACGTCTCGAAGACCTGCCCGCCAGCTATCTGGCCGACCTGAAGGCCCTGAACCTGGTGCCGCTGTGGCCCAGCCTGCGCGCGGTGCTGCCGCCGGGCAAGCCCCGGCCCCACACCCGGGCCACCGCCTGGGCTTACGCCGACATCAAGCCCTTGCTGCTGCAGGCCGGTGAACTAACCCCCATCGAAAAGGCCGAGCGCCGTGTGCTGGTGCTGTCCAACCCCGGCCACGGGCTGGAAAACATGAAAGCCAGTGCCGCCATCTACCTGGGCATGCAGTTGCTGCTGCCGGGTGAATGGGCGCCCAGCCACCGCCACACGCCCAATGCCGTGCGCATGGTGGTTGAAGGCGAGGGCGCCTGGACCACGGTGGATGGCGAGAAATGTCCCATGCGCCGCGGCGATCTGATCCTCACGCCCACCGGCCTGTGGCACGAGCATGGCCACGATGGCGAGCAACCGGTGGTTTGGCTGGATGTGCTGGACCTGCCGCTGGTGTACTACCTGGAGGCCAGCTACCACGTCAACGGCCAGCGCCAGGTGCAGCAACCGGGCCGGGGTGACCGCGCCTACCTGGCTGGCGGCATGGTGCCCACGCCCGTGTTCGGCCGTTCGGGCAAGGCCTACCCGATGCTGCGTTACCCCTGGGATCAGGCGCGCGCCGCACTGGTGGCGCTGGGCGATGACCGCCCCGATCAGGCGGCGGTGCAGATCACCTACGTCAACCCCGAGACGGGTGGCGACGCACAAAACATCCTCGGCTTCCACGCCCTGATGCTGCGCCCCGGGCAAACGCTGGCGCTGCCGGCACGCTCACCGGCCTCGGTATTTCATGTGATCGAAGGTGGTGCCGAGGTGGCGATCGACGACCAGCACTTTGTGCTGGGTCAGGCCGACACCTGCTGCGCCCCGGGCTACACGCCGATCTCGCTGAGCAACCGCTCGGCCACCGCGCCGGCCTTCTTCTTCATTGCCGACGAGGCACCACTGCATCGCAAGCTGGGCGTCTACGAAGTGCGGGACTGATTTCGCCCTTGTCGCCGACACCATGACCGCACCGGTGTGAGCCAAGTGCACCGACGCCGCGCAGCACATGGGCGTATAAGGGGTACAGGGGTCTTCGGCACCTTCGAGCGCGCGACACGCGATATGCAAGTCCAGTGCAAGGCCAGCCATGCCCGCCCACATTCCAGCGCCAGTCGGTCCGATCTCCAGCGTCGAGTTCATCGACGAAGTGAGGCGTCAGGAGGAATTGCTGCGCACGGGCGCCCTGCAAAGCGCGATCTTCAACAGCGCCTACTTCTCGAGCATTGCAACTGACGCGAAGGGCGTGATCCAGATCTTCAACGTCGGTGCGGCGCGCATGTTGGGATATTCCACCGCCGATGTGCTCAACAAGATCACGCCAGCTGATATCTCCGATCCGCAAGAACTGATAGCACGCGCACACGCCCTCAGCTGCGAACTTCAGGTCCCGATCTCGCCAGGATTCGAGGCGCTGGTGTTCAAGGCATCACGCGGCATCGAGGACATCTATGAGCTGACGTACATCCGCAAGGATGGCAGCCGGTTCCCGGCGGTCGTGTCTGTAACGGCGCTGCGCGACGCGTGCGACAGCATCATCGGTTACCTCTTGATCGGCACGGACAACACGGCGCGCAAGCAAGCCGAAGAAGCCCGGCTCAAGGAGGGGGCTCTGCAGCGTGCCATTTTCAGCAGTGCCAACTTCTCCAGTATCGCCACCGACGCCAATGGCGTCATTCAGATCTTCAACGTTGGCGCCGAGCGCATGCTCGGCTACGCCGCCGTGGACGTGATCAACAAGATCACGCCGGCTGATATCTCCGATCCACAAGAACTGATCGTGCGCGCAAAGGCCCTGAGCGACGATTTTTTCAAGCCCATTGCACCGGGATTCGAGGCCCTGGTGTTCAAGGCGGCACGCGGCATCGAAGACATCTACGAACTGACCTACATCCGCAAGGACGGCAGCCGCTTTCCGGCTGTGGTTTCTGTGACGGCGTTGCGCGATGCCCTGGGCGGCGTCATTGGGTACCTGCTGATCGGCACGGACAACACCGCGCGCAAGCAGCTGTCCGACGAACTGGAGCACTACCGCCATCATCTGGAAGAGCTGGTCTTTTCACGCACCGCCGAACTGGCCGAATCCAGGGACGCCGCCGAGGCCGCCAGCCGCGCCAAGAGCATGTTCCTGGCGAACATGAGCCATGAGCTGCGCACGCCGATGAACGGCATCATGGGCATGACCGATCTGGCCTTGCGCCGCGCCACCGATCCCCAGCAGATCGACTGGCTGAGCAAGGGCGCGCAAGCATCGAGGCACTTGCTGGCCATCATCAACGACCTCCTGGATCTCTCCAGAATCGAAGCGGACCAGTTGACGCTGGAGGAAAGGCCGTTCTCGCTGTCGCGCACGGTTCAAGAGAGTGTGCGGATACTGGAAGACCAGGCCCGGGCCAAGGGTCTGGGCCTGTCGTGCAGGATGGCCCCCCTGGTACCCGACCTGTTGGCCGGGGATGCCTTGCGTTTGCGGCAAATCCTGTTGAACTTCATTGGCAATGCGATCAAGTTCTCCGACTGCGGGCAGATCGTCGTGCAGGCGCAGGTCGATCAGGACGACGGCCACAGCCTGCTGCTGCGCGTGGAAGTGAGTGACCAGGGCATCGGCCTGAGCGCCGAACAGCAGACCCGGCTGTTCCGTGTCTTTTCGCAGGTCGACGGTTCGTCGACCCGCAAGTACGGCGGCAGCGGTCTTGGCCTGGCCATCTCCAAGCGTCTGGCCAGGCTCATGGGCGGTGATGTCGGTGTGACCAGCGTTGTGGGCGTGGGCAGCACCTTCTGGATGACCGCCAGGTTGAAGCGGGCCGACGACCTGCAGTCGCCAAATGGGTCGGACATGGATGCCCTGCGCGAAGTCCTGATCCATCGGTTTCAGGGCCTGCGTGTTCTGGTGGCCGAGGACGACCCCATCAGCCAGGCCGTTGCCTGTGGCCTGCTCAGGGATGCCGGACTGGTCGTCGATGTGGTCAACAACGGCGAGGAAGCCTTGGAGCGGTCTCGCCAGAACGACTATGCCCTCATCCTGATGGACATGAAGATGCCGGTCATGGACGGCATGCAGACCGCCGCGGCCATTCGCCAGCTTGCTGACCGTTCTGCGGTTCCGATCCTGGCGATGACCGCAAACGTCTTCGCGGAGGATCGCGACCGCTGTCTGGCCGCAGGCATGAACGGGCACATCGGCAAGCCCGTGGAGCCCGGGCTTCTGTACGCGACCGTCTTGCAGTGGCTGTTGAAGCCGATCGTCCCGGGCGCCACGGGTGTTCTGCAGCGCACGGACGAAGCCAGTGTCGCAGGGGACCATTCGGCGTGTGGCCTTTGAGCCGACAGCCTTCAGCCCCGGACAACACCTGCACATGACCAAGATTCGCACCGGACAAGCCCCAGCCCCGCTGACGCGTGAGCAGTTCCAGGAGCGCTTCAATGTGCGCTTCTACGACCCGGCCTTCGATGCTGAACGCGAAGCCATCGCCCGGCTCGAAGCCATCTCATGGGTCGCGCTGCAGGATGGCCGCAAGGCGCCGCGCATCCGGTTGGCCGGACCCGACTTCGCCGACCCCACCTACGAACTGTCGGTGCAGTGGCTCCAGACGCGCGCGCGCTTGCAGGCGGCGCAGAAGCTCTGGATCGACAGCGCCGCGCCGTCACGCGTGCTGCTGGTCTGCGGCAGCGCCCGCAACGATGGCACTTGCCCGGGCGAGGTGTCGAAGACTTGGCGATTGACCGAGATAGCCCGGCACGTCGTCGAGGATGCCGGCATGCAGGCCGATGTGCTGGACCTGAGCCTCGTCACCTCGGAGTACGGTCGCAACATCCATCCGTGCAAAGGCTGCGTGTCGAGCGCGATGCCGCTGTGCCACTGGCCTTGCAGCTGCTACCCCAACCATGCGCTGAACCAGGCCGACGACTGGATGGCTGAAATCTACGAGCAATGGGTGGCAGCCCACGCCGTGATCATCCTGGCGCCGACCTACTGGTACCAGTCACCGAGCCCGCTGAAGCTGATGATCGACCGCCTGGTGGCGGCCGACGGCGGCAACCCGGACCCGACGACGACCCACGGCAAGCGCGTCGCCGAAGCCAAGGCCATCGAAAAAAAGGGCTGGGCCTACCCCAAGCACCTCGCCGGCAGGGCCTATGGCGTGGTGGTGCATGGCGACGTCGCCGGCATCGAGCCAGCACGGCACGCCTTGTGCGGCTGGCTCGACTGGATGGGCCTGATCGACGCCGGCAACGCAGCGCGGCTGGATCGCTTCATCG
>JANOAQ010000342.1:0-13419 GCA_031411195.1 Burkholderiaceae bacterium
GTCGATGTCGACCATGTGCCACCAGCGGTTGCCGAACAGCGCACGCCGGTAGCCCAGCAGCCAGGGCTGGGCCATGTCGGTGTAGACGCGGTGCACATGCTGCTTGTAGGGCGCGTACACCGCCGACAGGCGCTTGGCCTGCAGGAACAGCGCATCCCGCTCGGGCCCGTTGGGCAGGGCCGACATGCGGTTGTAGAGGGCGTCGTAGGCCGGCAGCTTGAAGCGCGACAGGTTGGCCGCACCCGACGACGGCCCGTACAGCCGCTGCAGCGCACTCTGCCCGTCCAGCTGGCTGGCCGACGAGCCGACGCGCCAGATCTGCACCTTGCCGGCCTGCATGGCTTTCAAGTTCTCGGGCCATTTGGCGAACTTGAACTCGACGTTGATGCCGATGGCCGCCATGTTCTTCTGCCACAGCTCGTCGAGCTGGCGCTCGAAGCTGTCGGGGAAGGTGCGGCGCACCAGCTTCAGTGGCTGGCCGTCGGGCTGCTCGCGCCAGCCGTCGCCGTCGCGGTCCACATAGCCGTGCATGTCCAGCAGCGCACGCGCCTTGGCCGGGCTGAACTCGCCCATCTCGCTGCGGTAGGCCGGGTCGTAGCCGGTGGTGTGCGGCACGGCCGGTGATTGCGCGGGGATGGCCTGGCCACGCCGCACCAGGTGGATCTCGCGCGGGATGTCCACCGCCAGGTTCAGCGCCCGGCGCAGCGCGATGCGCGCCGGCGTGGTGCCGCCGATCACCGGGTCGTCGATGTTGTAGACGGTGAGCACACCCTCGGGGCCCACGGTGCGGTAGCCCACGATGCCGGACTTTGCCAGGTTGGGCGCCAGCTTGCCGCCGGGCATGGCCAGGTTGGCAAAGTCCTCGGGCATGCGGTCGATGAAGTCCTGCTGCGCGTTCAGGAAGCTCAGCCAGCGTGGCTGGCTCTCCTCGATGATGCTGATGATCACCCGGTCGACCATCGGCAGGCGCCGGCCGCGGAAGCGCGCCAGCAGCGCCTGGCCCTCGGCGTCGTTCGGCCCCGGTTCGGCGTCGTCCTCGTAGACCCGGTGGCGGTAGCTGGGGCTGCGGTCGAACACCATCTCCGAGCTGCGCCGCCAGCGCGCCAGCCGGAAGGCACCGGTGCCCACCGGGTGCTCGGCGATCTTGTCGCCATAGAACTGCACCACTTCGCGCGCCAACGCGCCGTACAGGCTGTTGTCGGCCAGCAGCTCGGTCAGGCGCGGGCGCGGTTCGTCCACCGTCAGCTGCAGCGTGTAGCGCTCCGGCGCCTGCAGTCCGGGCACGTCAGCCTCGTAGTCGAAGGGCTGGCGGGTGTCCAGCGCACGCTGGCGCAGCGCGGCCAGGCCGGTGAAGCCCGCCTCGGCGACTTCGCCCCAGGCCGGGCTCTTGTTGGCCGGGTCGGCAAAGCGCTTGAGGCTGTAGACGTAGTCGGCGGCGGTCAGCTCACGCTTGCGGCCCTGGAAGGCCGGGTCGTCGGCGAAGAAGATGCCGGGGCGGATGCGGATGGTGAAGCGGCGCAGGTCGGCCGAGATCTCCGGCAGCGCGGCGGCCGTCAGCGGCTTGACCCGGGACGGGCGCGCCAGGTGGTCGTACTGGTACAGGCCCTCGAACATGTGTGCGGTGACTATGCGCGAATACAGGTCGCTGATCTTGGCCGGGTCGAAGCCGGTCTCGGCCACGCGGAAGGCGTAGCGCAGGGTCTTGGGCGGGTTGCCGTCGCCCGTGTCGGCCGCGGCCGCCGGCGCCAGCCAGCCGGCCAGTCCGCTGGCGCCGGCCGTGGCCAGCCAGCGGCGGCGGGGCTGGGAGAGGGGGGAGCGCTCAGCCATGGGCAGCGCGTTGTGCGGTGTCGACGTCGACCAGGTGCCACCAGTCGTTCCAGAACGGGGTGCGGCGGTAGCCGCTCACCCAGGGGTGCAGCAATTCGTTGGCGATGCGGTGCACCAGCACCTTGTAGGGCATGTAGGCCGCGGCCAGGCGCTTGCATTCGACGAACAGCGCGTCGCGCTCGGGGCCGTCGGGCAGGGACTGCATGCGCTCGAACAGGGCGTCGAAGGCCGGCAGCCGGAAGCGCGCCAGGTTGCCCTGGCCGGACTCGGGCCCGTACCAGTAGCGCAGCACCTGCTGGCCGTCGGGGTCGCCGGCCGAGTCGCCCAGCATCCACATCTGCAGCGCCCCGCCCTGGGCGGACTTGAGGTTGCTGGGCCACTGGGCGATCTTGAACTCGCAGCGCACACCGACGTCCTGCAGGCAGCGCCGCCACACGTCGTTGAACAGGCGGTAGATCTGCTCGGGCTCGGTGGCCATCTGCAGCACCAGCGGCCGGCCGTCGGGCAGCTCGCGCCAGCCGTCGCCGTCGCGGTCGATGTAGCCGTACATGTCCAGCAGCGCCCGCGCACGCGCCGGGTCGTGGGCCGACATGCTGCTGCGGAAGGCCGGGTCGTAACCCCGGGTGCCGGGCATCAGCGGGCTTTGCGCCGGCACCGCCTGGCCGCGGCGCACCAGGCGCACCTCGCGGCCCACGTCATAGGCCAGCGACAGCGCACGCCGCAGTGCCACCTTCTCGGGCGCCAGGCCGCCCACCACCGGGTCGTCCATGTTGAAGTACAGGAACGCGATGTCGGCGCGCAGGTTGCGGTGCAGCTGCACGCCGCGCTTGGCCAGGTTGGGCGCCAGCCTGCCGTTGGGCACGGCCAGCAGGGCGAATTCCAGCGGCACCGAACCGGCGTTGGCGGCCAGCACGTCGATCTCGGCGTTGAGGAAGCTCAGCCACTGCGGCTGGTTCTCCTCGATGACCGACACCGCCACCTGGTCGACCATCGGCAGGCGCCGGCCCTTGAAGCGCGCCAGCAGGGCCTGGCCGTCGGCATCGTCGGCGGCGGGCTGGGCGTCGTACAGCACCGTGCGGTACTGCGGGTTGCGTTCCAGCACGATCTTGCTGCCGCGCACCCACTGCTGCAGGCGGAACGGGCCGGTGCCCACCGGGTGCTCGCCGATGGCCTCGCCGTAGTGCTCCACCACCTCGCGCGCCTGGGCCGGCAGGATGTTGTTGAAGGTGAGCTTGGTGACGAAGCGCGGGCGCGGCGCCTCCAGCACGAAGCGCAGCGTGTGGGCATCCACCACCTGCAGGCCCTCGATCGGGCTGTCGTAGTCGAAACGCGCACCGGGCGCCTGCGCGGCCTTGCGCCGCGCCGCCAGGCCGCGAAAGCCGATGCCCAGCACCTCGCCGGCGGACGGGCTCTTGTTGGCGGGGTCGGCGGCGCGCAGAAAGCCGTAGACCACATCGGCCGCCACCAGCGGCCGCGGCTTGCCGCCGAACACCGGGTCATCGGCGAAGACGATGCCGGTCTGCAGCCGCACCGTCCACACGGTGAAGTCGGCGTTGTGCGCGGGCATGCCGTCGGCCAGCCGCGGCACCACCCTGGGCGGCCGGGCCAGATGGTCGTAGCCGTACAGCGATTCGAAGATGTGGGCGGTGACGGTGCGCGAGTACAGGTCGCTGATGCGCGCCGGGTCGAAGCTGGTCTCGGCCGAATTGAACATCACCCGCAGCAGCTTAGGCGCCGTGCCCGGTTGCGCCGCCGCCGCCCCGGCGCCGGCCAGTGGCGCGCCCAGGCCGCCCAGCAGCAGGGCACGCCGGCGGCGGCTGCGGGGGTGCTTGGCATCGGGTGGGCGCGGCATGGCGGCAGAGTTTAGGGGCCGCACCTGCGCTGCCCCGGCACGGGGTTTGCGATAGGCCGGTCGCCGTGGTCCGGCCGGTGCCCTGGCCTAGACTCGCGCGTCCCACCCCAGGAGCCCTGCCGCCCATGCTGGCTTATGTGATCAAACGCCTCTGGCAGATGGTGCCCACCCTGTTCGGCGTGGTGCTGCTGGTGTTCCTGCTGTTCCACTTCTTCGGCAGCGACCCCAGCGTCATCCTGGCCGGCCAGAACGCCACGCCCGAGCAGATCGCCGCCATCCGCCAGCAGCTGGGGCTGGACCAGCCGGCCTGGGTGCAGTTCGGCATCTTTCTCAAGCAGATCGCCACCTTCGACTGGGGCCGCAGCTGGGCCACCAACGAGGCGGTGAGCACACTGTTCGCCACCCGCATGCCGGCCACGCTGACGGTGATGCTGCCCATCCTGATCCTGGACACGCTGCTGGCCGTGCCCATCGCCCTGGGCGTGGCCTATGTGCGGGGCTCGCTGACCGACCGCGCGCTGATGGTGGCCACCACGGTGGCGCTGTCGATCAGCTTCCTGGTCTACGTGATCGTCGGCCAGTATGTGTTCGGCTTCCAGCTGGGCTGGTTTCCGGTGCAGGGCTGGAGCAGCAGCCTCAGCCAGAACCTGCTGCAGTACACGCCGCTGCCGGTGCTGCTGGCGGTGATGGTGGGCGTGTCGCCGCAGACCCGGCTGTACCGCAGCTTCTTCCTCGACGAGCTGGGCCACGACTATGTGCGCACCGCCCGCGCCAAGGGGCTGACTGAAGCCGCGGTGCTGTTCAAGCATGTGCTGCGCAACGCGATGATTCCCATCCTCACCAACGTGGGCCTGGCGCTGCCGGGCATCTTCGTCGGCAGCTTTCTGATCGAGGTGTTCTTCTCCATCCCCGGCCTGGGGCGCGAGGTGCTGCTGGCGGTGAACCGCAGCGACTACCCGGTGATCCAGGCCGCCACGGTCTATCTGGCGATGTTGACGATGTTGATCAATCTGGGCACCGATCTCTTGTACAAGGTGGTCGATCCACGGGTGGTGCTGCGATGACAGCTCCCCCCCGCAGCGCCTTCGGCGCTCCCCCCCAGGGGGGCACACCCGGCGGCCCGGCAGAGCCGGTTCCGCGGCTGCCGCTTGGTGACGCTTCGCCCGGCGCGGCCGTGCAGCGTTCCGAAGGTGTCTGGCGCACCGCCTGGCGGCGCTTCAAGGGCGACCGGGTGGGCATGGTCTCGCTGGTGGTGGTCATCGCCTTCCTGCTGCTGATCGTGGCGGCGGCCAGCGGCCTGGTGGCCAGTCAGTGGCAACGCGAGCTGGCGGTGCCGAATGCGCCACCCACCCTTTTGGGCCCCCGCGCGGGCGAGAACGCCGGCACGCTGGCCGGGCCCGAGAGCACGCCGCAGAAGCCGGTGGACCTCAGCGACATCGACCCGCTGGCGCCGCGTTACAAGGAATGGGCCGAACGCGCCGCCAAGCTGCAGACGGCCGAAACCACCAAGGTCGACACCCTGCCGCTGGGCGCCGACCGCCTGGGCCGCGACGTGCTGGCCAAGGCCATCAAGGGCACCGAGGTGTCGGTCTTCGTCGGCGTCTTGGCGGCTCTGCTGGCCACGGTGATCGGCACCGTGCTGGGCGCGCTGGCCGGCTTCTTCGGCGGCAAGGTGGGCGATTTCCTCGAGTGGCTCTACAACGTGTTCACCGCCGTGCCCGACATCCTGCTGATCTTCGCCTTCGCTGCCGTGCTGGGCCGGGGCGTGGACACGGTGGTGCTGATCCTGGCGCTGACCGGCTGGACGGGGCTGTACCGCCAGGTGCGCGCCGAGTTCATCAAGCACAGCGGGCGTGAATACGTGCGCGCGGCCGAGGCCATCGGTGCCAGCACCACCAGCCGCATGTTCCGCCACATCCTGCCCAACGTGAGCCATGTGATCCTGGTGCGCATGAGCCTGCTGGTGGTGGGCTTCATCAAGAGCGAGGTGATCCTGAGCTACCTGGGCCTGGGCGTGCCCATCGACCAGGTGAGCTGGGGCACGATGCTGGCCGAGGCCCAGGGTGAGCTGATCCTGGGCCACTGGTGGCAGCTGGCCACGGCCACGGCCTTCATGGCCGTCTTTGTGACCGCCTTCAGCCTGATGGCCGACGCCTGGCGCGACGCGCTGGACCCCAAACTGCTCGGCGCAGAGTGATGTCCCACCCCCGAAGCGCCTTCGGCGCTCCCCCTCAAGGGGGCAACGCCAGCAGCCCGGCAGAGCCGGTTCTGCGGCGTTTGCTGGCTGCGCAACGCCCGCTTCGGAGACTTTGACGTGTTGTTGTCAATTCAAGACCTTCAGGTCGCTTTCCGCCTGGGCGAGCGCGGTACGCGGACCACGGTGGCCGCCGTCAAGGGCGTCAGCTTCGACATCCCCGAAAACAGCACCCTGGCCCTGGTGGGCGAGTCGGGCTCGGGCAAGAGCGTGACTGCCATGTCCATCCTCAACCTGCTGCCCGACAACGCGCAGCGCTCAGGATCCATCCTGTGGCAGGGGCAGGATCTGCTGGCCGCCAGCCGGCCCGCGCTGCAGGCCCTGCGCGGGCGCGAGATTGCCTGCGTCTTTCAAGACCCGATGAGCTCGCTGAACCCGGTGTTCACCGTGGGCAACCAGCTGGCCGAGCCACTGATCAAGCACCTGGGGATGGGCCGCCGCGCTGCGCTCACGCGCGCTGAGGAGTTGCTGCACGAGGTGGGCATGCCCGAGCCCAAGCGGCGCCTGGCGGCCTACCCGCACGAGCTTTCGGGCGGCCAGCAGCAGCGCGTGATGATCGCCATGGCCCTGGCCTGCGAGCCCAAGCTGCTGATCGCCGATGAGCCCACCACTGCGCTGGACGTCACCATCCAGCGCCAGATCCTGGAGCTGATCGCGCGCATGAAGGACAAGCTGCGCATGAGCGTGCTCTTCATCAGCCACGACCTGGGCGTGGTGGGCGAAATTGCAGACCGCGTGGTGGTGATGCGCCACGGCGTGGTGCGCGAGCAAGGCCCGGTGGCGCAGATCTTCAGCGCCCCGCAAGACGCCTACACCCGCGCCCTGCTGGCCTGCCGCCCCAGCCTGACCGACATGCCCGCGCGCCTGACGGTGATCGACGAGCACATCGCCGGGGGCGGCACCACGGCCCACGCTTCACCCGCCGTGGCCAAAGACCCGCACGCCCCGGTGGTGCTGCAGGTCAAGGCCCTGGCCAAGAGCTTCTTCATCCCGCAGGGCATGTTCAGCAAGCGTGAATTTCGCGCGGTGCAAAACGTCAACTTCCAGCTGCGGCGCGGCCACACCCTGGGCGTGGTGGGCGAGTCGGGCTCGGGCAAGACCACCATGGGCCTGACCCTGCTGCGCCTGCACGAGCCCACCGGCGGCGAAGTGCTCTTCGACGGCAAGAACCTGCTGACGCTGAGCGACCGTGAGCGGCAGTTGATGCGCCGGCGCATCCAGATCGTCTTCCAGAACCCCTACCCCAGCCTGAACCCGCGTTTCACCGTCGGCCAGGCGCTGGTCGAGCCCATGGCCATCCACGGCATCGGCGCCGATGCCACCGAGCGCGAGGCCCGGGCCCGCGCCCTGCTCACCAAGGTGGGCCTGGGTCCCGAGACCTTCGGCAAGTACCCGCATGAGTTCTCGGGCGGCCAACGCCAGCGCGTGGCCATTGCCCGCTGCCTGACGCTGAACCCCGAGGTGCTGGTGCTGGACGAAGCGGTCAGTGCACTCGATGTCAGCGTGCAGGCCCAGGTACTCAACCTGCTGCGTGATCTGCAAGATGAACTGGGCCTGGCCTATGTCTTCATCAGCCACGACCTGGCGGTGGTGCGCTTCATCAGCGACGAGGTACTGGTTATGAAGGACGGCGAGGTGGTCGAGCAGGCCAGTGCCGCCCAGATCCTGGCCGCCCCGCAACAGGACTACACCCGCCGCCTGCTGGGCGCGGTGCCACGCGGCTGGACACCCCCGACGGCCTGAATAGGCCGGCAGGCCACGACGCACGCCGGGCCTGACCGGCCAATGTAAAGCCGGCTCAAGTTGCGGCGACCGTGACCGATAGAACGTCAACGGCGTGATGCATAGCGCGCCGGTGCGGCCTGCCCGCACGGTCCACGATCCACAACCCGGAGTCCGCCATGGCCTTGCCTCTACCGCTGCCGACCGCGCCCGCCGGTGCGCCTGCACGCCGGCTGCCCGGATCGGCCGAGTTGCGAACGCCCGTATTGCGCAGCGGCAGCCCACCGGCCCAGCGCAGCCTGCCCCTGCGCCAGGTGCGCTGACGCATTTGCCCTCGCCTTTGCATGCGCAGCCTGCGGCCCCTGGCCGCCCCGCCACCCCTGCGGACCGACCACATTGACCGCCGATGGTCCCGCGCAGCCTCGCCCGCCCGTTGAGCCGCGGCACAAAAGCTTTGATCGCGGCGGCGCACCGGTGCGCGCGCGCGGATGCGAGCCTGTGCGTGGGCTTGCACCTGCGTCTGTGGGCCGGTCTGTGCGTGGGCCTTTGCATGACGCCCATGGCCTGGGCCGCCACCGATGCAACGGTGGGGCAGCCTGCGGTTTTGTCCTTCGGCGCGGCATGGGTGGACACCCTGGAAGGGCTGGAGCGCCAGGCCAATTTTCAGCCGGACCAGGCCCTGGCCCGGCTGGACGTTCTGATCCCGACTCTGCCTGCACCGAGCGCCGCCCGGGTGCAGGCCCTGGCGCTTCGCGGCGTGCTGCTGGCTGGCCAGCACAAAGCCGTTGCCGCTGCCGAGCCCGCGAGCGAGCTGGAGGCACAGGCCCCGGGCCAAGCGCTGGCCCTGGCGGCGGCCGGCTTGGTGCGCGCGGCCATCAGCCGCGATGCCGGCCAGGTACGCCGCGCCGATCAACAAGCCACCGATGCACTGGCGGGTCTGCCAGCCGACGCCCCGCCGGCCCTGCGCATGCGGCTGCTGCAATTGCTGGCCGCCGTCAAGGAGGACCGCAACCAGCTCGACGAGGCCGTTCGCTTGCGTTTGCAGGCCATGAACCTGGCCGATGCGATGGGCAGTGTCTCGCGGCGCGGCGAGACCCGCAGCCAGCTCGCCCTCACCCTGAGATCGGCGGGCCAGAGTGAGCGCGGTCAAGCCCTGAGCATCGAGGCCATGGGCCTGCTGCGATCTGCCGGCGACGGCGGCGGCCTGGCGCGTGCGCTCAATGCGGAAAGTTTCTTTCGCAGCGATGCCCATGATGCGCAAGGCGAGTTGCGGGTGCTGCGCGAAGCCATCGATCAGGCCCGCCAGGCGCAAGCACGCCAGCTGCAGGTGCTGCTGATGGCCAACCTGTCCGACCACTACCTCAAGCGGGGCGCTTTCGACACCGCATTGCAACTGGCGCGTGAGGCGCTGCCCCTGACCCGCGCGCTCGGCGAGCGGCGCAGTGAAGCCGTGGCCCAGGCCAACCTGGGCCTGGCCCTGCTGTCGCTGCACCAGCTGGACGAGGGCCTGCGCGAAACCCGGGCCGCCATTGCCCTGAGTCAACGCACCGGCGCGCTGGCCGACCAGGCAGCCGGCGAGGCCGAGCTGGGCGCCTACCTGGAACGCGCCGGCTACCGCCGCGAAGCCGTGGCCGCCTACCAGCGCCACCGCGCCCTGGCCGACGAGCTGAGCCGCCGCGACCAGCAGCGCGCCGTCATCGAGCTGCAGGAAACGCAGGACCACGAACGTCGCCAGCAATCGCTGGCCCTGCTGCAACGCGAGGCCGACCTGCAGCAGGCCCAGTTGCTCAATCAGCAGCTCACCCAGCGCCTGTGGGCTGCGGGTGCGCTGGCAGCCCTGCTGCTGCTGGGCGTGGTGACGGTATTGCTGCGCCGCCTGACCCGGCACAACGCGTCCTTGAAGGAAGGCAACGCGCTGCTGCGCACCCTGAGCGAGCACGACCCGCTCACCGGCCTGGCCAACCGCCACCACCTGCAGCGCCTGCGCCAGGCGCCGGGCGACGGTGCACCGCCGCCGTTCGAGGGGGCCCTGCTGCTGATCGACATCGACCACTTCAAGCGGGTGAATGACCGCCACGGCCACGCAGCGGGCGACGCTGTGCTCATCGAGACGGCCGGGCGCCTGCGCCAAAGCCTGGACAACGACGACCTGGTATTGCGCTGGGGTGGCGAAGAATTCCTGGTGGTGGCCCGGGCCCGGCCACAGGCCCAGCTCGACGCCCTGGCGCAGCGCCTGCTGTGCGCCGTTGGCGAGCAAGCAGTGATGCACGAAGGCAGGGCCATTGCCATCACCGCGAGCATCGGCTACGCCAGTTTTCCCGCCGCGCCCACACCGCTGGCCTTGAGCTGGGAGCGTGCCCTGGCCTTGGTGGACACGGCCCTCTACCTGGCCAAGGCGCACGGTCGAAACCTGGCCTACGGCGTGCGCCAGTTGCACGCGCAGGACGACGATGAACTGGCCCGGATCAGCCACGCCCTGGAGGACGCCTGGCGCGCCGGCCGGGTGCAGTTGACCGCCACGCGCGGGCCGGCCCGTACCGAGGCCCCCCCCACCGTCACCGGGATCGCCGCATGACCGCGCCGCGCCACCGCCGATGCGCCCGCGCGCTGCGGTGCTGGCTCGGTGCCGTCGGCCTGGTTTTTTGCCTGGTTGCGGCACGCGCCGCAGCGCCCGGCCCGGCCCCACAAGACCTGCTGCTGCTGGCCGAGCAAGCCCCTGCGCAGGCACGCGCCGTGCTGGCCGCGGCCACACCCGCCAACCCGGCGCAGCAGCGCGAACAGGCCCTGGTACAAGCCTGGGCCGCCGTGTTTGCCGACGCGCCTGCAGCCGTGTTGTCAACCGCCCTGGCCGCGCTGGACACCGCCGCACGCGCCGTGTCGCCCCGGCTGGCCGAGGCTGACGGCGCCATCGTGGCGGCCCTGCGCGCCGATCGACTGGGCCAGGGCGCCGCAGCCCTGCTGGCGCAGCGCGCCCTGGAAGGCTATGAAGCCGCCTGCGGCGTGCAGACCGCCCTGCAAGCTGGCTGCGAGTACCGCGGCCGTTGGCGCGCCAGGCAGCTTCTCGCGCAACACGCCTTGCGCCAGCAATCGGGCGATGCGGCCCGAGCCCAGGCCCAGGCCGCGCGCGACCTGGCCGTTGCGGCCGGTGATGCCCGCCGCCAGGCCGCCAGCGACACCCTGCTGGCGCTGGCCGCCGTGCACCAGGGTGACGCCGCCACCGCCACGCGGCACCTGGAGAGCGCCCGCCTGGCTGCCGGCCGGCAAGCCGAGCTGGCGCAGGTGCTGCGCATGGCACAGGCCGAAGCGGGGCTGGCACGCCTGCAAAA
This sequence comes from Burkholderiaceae bacterium, assembly GCA_031411195.1. GTDB lineage: Bacteria > Pseudomonadota > Gammaproteobacteria > Burkholderiales > Burkholderiaceae_C > Pseudaquabacterium. Next base: position 10,982 of record JANOAQ010000342.1, read on the forward strand.
CCAGTGGCCGCGCGCCCGCACTTTGCTGCAACAGGCGCTGGCCGCGGCGCGCAGCAGCGGTACACCGCGCCAGCAGGTGGGCCTGCTGATCGACCTGAGCGCCCTGGAAGCCAAGGCGGGTCGGCCGCAACAGGCCCTGGTGGCCGCGCAAACGGGCCTGGCGCTGCTGGGCGACCAGTCTGCCCCGTCGATGCGGCGTGCCTTGCTGCACAACGCCGTCCTGGCGCGCGTGGCGCTGGCGAGCACCAGCGAGCCACAGCGCACCCGCGAGCTGCGGCGTGAAATCGACGCCCTGCAGGCCACCTGGGGCGAGACCGAGGTTTCGGGCCAACAGTTGCTGAGCTTGCGCGAGCTCGGCGATGCCCTGGCGGCCAGCGGCGACCACACCGGCGCCCTGGACATGCACCACCGCGAGCAAGCCCTGTCGCAGCGGCTGGACGCTGCCAACCGCGAAGCGGCGCTGGCCGAGCTGCGTGTGCGTTACGACCACGAGGCCGAAGGCCAGCGCATCGAGTTGCTGGCCCGAAGCAACCGGCTGGCCAGCACCGCCCTGGCCAACCAGCGCCTGTTTCAGCGCCTGTGGGCCACCGCCGGCGGCCTGCTGCTGCTGGGCTGCGCCCTGCTGCTGCTGCTGCTGCTGCGCCGCGTGCACCAGACCAGTCGCCTGCTGGCCGACAACCGCGCCAGCCTGAAGGTGCAGAGTGAGCGTGACGCACTCACGGGCGCAAGCAGCCGGCGCCATGCGCAGACGGTGCTGGCGCAGGCGGGCGCCGAAGGCCGGTTCAGCGGCGCGCTGTTAATGATCGACCTGGACCACTTCAAGCAGATCAACGACGGCCTGGGGCATGCGGCTGGCGACCAGGTGCTGACCGAGGTGGCCCGGCGAATCATCGGTGCGGTGCGGCCGCAAGACCTGGTGGCCCGTTGGGGTGGCGAAGAATTTCTGGTGTTTGCCCCCGACATGGGGCGGTGCGAAGCCGACGCCCTGGCTGCCCATCTGCTGCAGGCCGTGGCCGGCCAGCCAGTGCCACTGCCTTCGGCTGGCCGCGCGCCGCTGCGCGTGACCGCCTCCATCGGCCACGCCGCGTTTCCGCTGGCGCCGCATGGCGTGGTCTTGGGCGTGGAGCAGGCCATCAACCTGGTGGACATGGCACTTTATTCGGCCAAGGGCCAGGGCCGACACCGCGCGGTGGGCATCGTGGGCTGCGACGCGTCCAACCCCGCCGCACTGCGCGACGTGGAGGCCGACTTCGAGCGCGCCTGGCAGGACGGCCGCCTGCGCCTGCGCACCGACCTGGGGCCGGGCCCGGTTCTCGACCATGCGCCGGTCGGTGCACACTGGGCACCCAACGAACCCGCCCCCTTGGAGACCCACCCATGATCCAACACCGCCGACGTCTGATCGCCCAAGCGGCCCTGGGCCTGCTGCTGGCCGCGCCCACCCTGGCCCTGGCCCAGGCCGCCTGGCCGGCCAAGGCTGTGCGCATCGTGGTGCCTTTTGCGGCCGGCGGTACCACCGACCTGCTGGCCCGCGCCCTGGCACCCGAGCTTCAAAAGGCCTTCGGCCAGCCCTTCGTGGTGGACAACAAGCCCGGCGCCGGTGGCAACAACGGCGCCGGCGAAGTGAGCAAGGCCACGGCCGATGGCTACACGCTGCTGATGGGCACAGTGGGCACGCATGCCATCAATGCGTCGCTGTACCCCAAGCTGCCCTTTGATCCGGTCAAGGATTTCGCCCCCATCACCCTGGTGGCCGGCGTGCCCAATGTGCTGGCCATCAACCCGGCCCTGGCGCAGAAGTACGGCATCAACAACGTGGCCGACTTCATCCGCGTGGCCAAGGCCAACCCGGGCAAGTTCAACATGGCCAGTTCGGGCAACGGCACCTCCATCCACCTGTCGGGCGAGTTGTTCAAGGCCATGACGGGTACCTACATGGTCCATTTTCCGTACCGCGGCTCGGGCCCGGCGCTGATCGACCTGATGGGCGGCAACATGGACCTGATGTTCGACAACCTGCCCTCGGCCCTGCCCCACATCAAGAGTGGCAAGTTGAAGGGCCTGGCCGTCACCAGCGCCAAGCGATCCGACGCCATCGCCGAGTTGCCCACCATCGAGGAAACCGGCGGGCCGGCCCTCAAGGGCTACGAGGCCAGTTCGTGGTTCGGCCTGATGGCCCCGGCCGGCACCCCGGCCGACGTGGTGAACCGCATCCAGCAGGAAACCGCCAAGGCCCTGGCCAGCCCGGCGTTGAAGGACCGGCTGCAGGCCCAGGGCGCCATCCCCAGCGGCATGAGCAGCGCCGATTTCACCAGGTTCATTGCCGCCGAAACGGCCAAGTGGGCCAAGGTGGTGAAGGCGGCCAACGCCAAGGTGGACTGACCCCCCCAGCAGCCTGCCTGTCTGCGGCGCCTCAATCGGCGGCGGGCAGGCGGATG